>JBEGKM010000018.1:0-10725 GCA_041184065.1 Actinomycetota bacterium | reverse complement strand
ACGACGATGCGGTAGTGAGGTGCACGGATCTTGCCCATGCGCTTGAGGCGAATTTTTACAGCCACGATTGCTCCTGTTTTTCGTAATGGTGCGAACGTTCAACCGTGAGCGTGGGGGCACACTCGGTAGAAAAAGCTCTAGGGGTTGCCACAAAGTGTTTGGTTAGAGGGTCAAACACCAGGCAACCGCTCTATTCTGCCAGAAAAATGGCCGAGGCGCTAGTTGATTCGACTAGTTTCCTAGGCCAAAGGCCGAACCGCTACCCTCGGTGGGTGTTGAGCCAGGCTTTTGCCCCGAAAGGCGAGCCGCTTCTTCGGCCGCGCGCTTGGCGGGGTTTCCAGACTTCGACTTCTTGCCCTTGTCTTTGGTTTTACCCTTGCCGCCACCAAATGAACCCATTCCTGGCATGTTTGGCATACCTGGAAGCTGCGGAACACCGCCCTTGGCGACGGTTTTCATCATCTTGGCGGCTTGCTCAAAGCGGTTGACCAGCGAGTTGACATCGGTGACCGTCATGCCCGAACCTTTGGCGATGCGGCTTCGTCGCGAACCGTTGAGCAACTTTGGCTGGCGGCGCTCGGCCGGAGTCATCGAGCGAATGATTGCCTCGGTGCGGTCGATTTCACGCTCGTCGAATTGATCAAGCTGGGCTCGCATCTGACCGGCGCCTGGCATCATGGCAAGCATGCTCTTAAGCGAGCCCATCTTGCGAAGTTGCTGCATTTGATCCAGGAAGTCCTCGAGCGTGAAAGAGTCTTTCGCCAACTTCTCAGCCATGGCTCGCGCTTCAGACTCATCAAAGTTCTTTTGAGTCTGCTCAATCAGAGTGAGAACGTCACCCATGTCGAGAATTCGGCTTGCCATGCGGTCTGGGTAGAACGGCTCGAAGGCATCCATGCCCTCGCCATTCGAGGCGAAGATGATTGGCTTGCCAGTGACCGAGGCAACCGAAAGCGCTGCACCACCGCGGGCATCGCCATCAAGCTTGGTAAGCACGACACCGGTGATTCCAACGCCGTCTTCGAATGCCTTGGCAACGTTTACTGCATCTTGACCGACCATCGAGTCGATGACGAAAAGCACTTCATCAGGGTCGACGGCCTTGCGGATGTCGATAGCCTGCTGCATCATTTCTTCATCTACGCCGAGTCGACCGGCGGTGTCTACGATGACCACGCTGAACATCTTTTGGGTTGCGTGCTTTATCGATTCTTTAGAAACCTTAACCGGGTTTCCAACACCGTTACCCGGCTCTGGCGCAAAGACGGGGACACCCACCCTCTCACCGACAACCTGAAGCTGGTTTACCGCGTTTGGGCGCTGAAGATCGGCCGCAACAAGAAGCGGAGTTTGACCCTGATCTTTGAGCCACTTAGCGAGTTTTCCGGCAAGGGTGGTCTTACCCGAACCCTGCAAACCAGCAAGCATGATCACGGTCGGCGGGTTCTTGGCAAAAGCCAGCTTGCGCTGTTCGCCACCAAGAATCGCAACAAGTCCTTCGTTGACGATCTGAACGACCTGCTGGGCAGGGTTTAGCGCCTTCGAAACCTCGTCGCCAAGAGCGCGGTCACGAACGGCATTTACAAAAGCTTTGACAACATCGAGTGCAACGTCGGCCTCGAGAAGAGCACGGCGAATTTCGCGCAGGGTTGCATCAATGTCGGCCGGGCTTAGCTTGCCCTTGCTGCGAAGATTCTTAAACGTCTCGACAAGACGATCCGAAAGATTGCCAAACATTAACTGCACTCCTAGCTAACGAGTCCGTTTGCGAACTCTTGCGCGTCAAAGAACGCGAAGTCATTTATGCCTTCTCCGACACCGACCAACTTAACAGGTATGCCGAGTTCACGCTGAATCGAGAAGACGATTCCGCCCTTAGCCGTGCCATCAAGCTTGGTTAGCACCACGCCAGTTACCTTGGCAACCTCGGCAAAAGCCTTGGCCTGAGCGAGTCCGTTCTGGCCGGTGGTGGCATCCAAGACCAAAAGAACTTCACTGATTGCCGCCTGCTTTTCGATTACGCGGCGAATTTTGTCGAGCTCTACCATCAGGTCTGTTTTGTTCTGCAAGCGCCCAGCGGTGTCAATAATCACAATGTCGGCGTCTTGCTTGATAGCAACTTCGACAGATTCGAAGGCCACGGATGCCGGATCTTGCCCCTCGGTTTTCGGGCCGATCAAGGTTGCACCGGCACGCTCTGCCCAGGTCGCAACCTGCTGAACTGCAGCGGCTCTAAAGGTGTCGGCCGCGCCAATGACAACGCTCCACTCCCCTTCGGTGAGCCAGTTTGCCAGCTTGCCGATCGTGGTGGTCTTGCCAACACCGTTAACGCCAACAACCAAGAACACGTATGGCAGTTTGCCGTCGCTGAGGTTGAGTGCCTTGTCTTCACGCTCGAGACTCCCGGCAATAACGGCGGCCAAAATTGATTTGAGTTCAGCCTCGGTTTCGGCGCCTGACTTCTTAGCGCGCGCCTTAACCTCGTCAACAATCGATAGCGATGCGTCGACACCGAAGTCCGCCTGAATCAAAATGTCTTCGAGCTCATCGAGGTTTTCGGGGTCAAACTTGATTCGGCTGAATAGGCTGCGAATTCCCTTGCGTGCGCTGCGCTTTGGAAGTTCGACCGCGACGAGCTCTGGCTCTGGCTCAGGCTCTGGCTCTGGCTCTGGCTCAGGCTCAGGCTCTGGCTCTGGCGATGGCTCAGGCTCAGGCTCTGGCTCTGGCTCTGGCTCAGGCTCAGGCTTTTCGACCTCAACCACAAGTTCTTCAACCGGCGCAGCAACCTCGGCAACCTCGGCAGCTGCCTCGGTAGTTGACTCGGCGGCCGACTCGGTTTCGTCCTTGCGCTTCTTCTTCCAAAACAGAAAGCCGGCCACGTTAGTTGCCCTTTTCGATCAGGCGCTGACCAACTACGGCCGAAACGCCGTCTTGACGCATCGAAACACCGTAGAGCGCGTCAGCGATCTCCATCGTGCGCTTTTGGTGGGTAATGATGATGAGCTGCGAGCTTGAACGCAGGTCTTCAAAAATCTGCAGCAGGCGACCAAGGTTTGCGTCGTCTAGAGCAGCCTCAACCTCATCCATGACATAGAACGGTGAAGGGCGCGCCTTGAAGATTGCCACCATCAGGGCAACTGCAGCAAGCGAACGCTCACCACCCGAAAGAAGCGAAAGACGTTCGATGCGCTTACCAGCTGGCTTTACCGTGACCTCAAGGCCGGTGGTCAGCATGTCTTCGGGGTTGGTCAAGAATATCGAACCGGTGCCGCCCGGGAACAGGGTTGGGAAGACGGTTTCGAATGCCTTGCGAGTATCTTCGAAGGCTTCGGCAAAGATGATCTGCATCTTGGTGTCAAGATCTTCGATGATCTGCATCAGGTCTTTGCGAGTCTGAGTTAGGTCAGCAAGCTGCTCGGTCAAGAACTTGTGGCGCTGCTCGAGCGCCGCAAATTCTTCAAGAGCCAGCGGGTTCACGCGACCGAGACGCTCGAATAGTCGCTCCCCTTCGCGCAAACGCTTTTGCTGCTCTTCGCGGTTGAATGAGGTTTCGGTGCGGTTTCCGTCTTCGTCTTCGCCGACAATTGGCAATTCAGGACTGTATTCCTCAAGCAGCGTCGACTGCTCCATGCCCAGCTCGTCATTTACTCGTGAAACCAGATTGGCCAGGTTGAGGCGCTTCTCATGGTTTGCCAACTCCATGTCGTGAACATTCTGAGTTAGAGTCGCTAACTTCATCTGAATTTCAGCGGTTTCGCCACGCAGCTTGACCAGCTCGGCATTTTGGTTGGCGCGGGCGTTCTCAAGTTCGTGTAGTTGCAACTTGGCCTTCGCTGCACTCTCGGCAACGGCATTCATAACCAGCGGCAGTGCCTCAAGAACAGCCTTGGCGCTATCTAGCTGGCGCTGTTGAGCCGCCGCGGCTGCCTTAGCCTTTTCGATTGCAACCTGAGCTTCGGCCACCTGGGCGCGAAGCGCAAGACCACGCTCTGTTTCAACGCGAACACGTTCAACCGCCGCGCCAAGATCTACGCGCAGTTCTAGTTCGCTCTGCCGCTCTTGCTCGAGGTTTTCGGCAAGGGTCTGACGGTTCTGAAGATCGAGTGCTGGGCGCTCTTGAGCGGCAAAAGTATCGTGTGCTGCAATGGCTGCCTGCAGAGCCGATTCCGCATCGGCAATGCCTTCGGCTGCGGTTGTTGCAACGCGGGTCAAGCGGTCTACCTCACCGGCAGTTGCCTCAACGGCCACGCGAAGGCGACCAAGCTTTTCGGCGTTAGATGCAATGGCGGTGTCGTGTTCTTTGAGAGCGGCCAACGCGGTTTTAGCCGATTCCTTCGCCGCCTCTTCGGTGGCGCGGGCCTGCGCCAGTTCGCCGCGAGTCAACTCAACCAGGTTGGTAACCTCTGCCAAACGGGCTTCGGCTGAATCGCGCTCTGCAACCAACTCAAGCTTTGATGGCTTATTTGAAGAACCACCGCGAATAATCGACTCGGTCAGCACGTCGCCATCCAAGGTAATCAAGGTTAACTTGAGCGAATTCTTGTCGGCCTTATAGAGCGCCCTCGCGGCATCAAGGTTGTCGACAACAACCACGTTTGCAAGCAACGCCAAAATGCCACTTGGCGCTTCAACAACCTCAGCGGCAGCCCTGGCACCAGCTAGTTTGGTCAATCCCTCGGTCTTGCCCTTGGCGTCAACGTCGGCAACAATCAGCTCAACGCGACCACCGCGACTGCTCTTTAGGTGCTCAATCGCGGCAAGGCCTTCTTCGCGTGAATCGGCAACCAACGCATCGGCAAGCGAGCCAAGAGCCGCGGCAATCGCTGCCTCGAAGCCCTTCGAAATCTTCATGTGGCTGGCAACCAAACCTCGGATGCCTCGCAGGCCTGCCGAAGCCAATTCGGTCGCACCGTCTTTTTGCTCGAGGGTTAGGTTTAGCGCCGATCGTTTGGCCGACAGCGAGTCACGCTCGCGTTCTGCCTGATGAATCTTGTCGCGAAGCACTTCGATCTGTGCTCCGGCATCGGCAACTGCCTTCTGCGCGGCCTCATAGGTTGCCTCTAGACCGTTGTCGGTTGGCGACTGTTGACCCTGAAGCTGATCTTCAAGCGCTGAATACTCCGCCTTGCGCCCCTCATGCCGCTCGGTCGCTTCTGCGAGGGCAGTTTCGTGTCGAACCACCTCGTTGCGAAGGCTGGCTAGCTTTGATTCGGCAACGCTTGCCTCGTTTGCAAGCCTCGACTTCTCTAGATCGAACTTTGATATCAGAGCATTCTGAGCAGCAACATCGTTATCAAACTCTTCGAGAATATCGCGGGCCTTGCTGCGAGCCTTTTCGGCTTCATCGAGGGCCGCCTTCAACTTTTCGACGGTTGCGGCAAGGTCGATGGCGTTCGCCTCGGCGGCAAGCGCATCAGCTTCAAGGGCCGCCGGGTCAACCTGAGCGCCCGAAATCTCGGCCTGAGAACCAAGCAACGCAACGCGCTGATTGGCAATCGAAAGCTGCGAACGAAGCCTTTCGGCAAGCGAATCAAACTGATATGAAAGGTTGCGGGCTTGGTCTAGCTCGGTCGAAACCTGAGCAGCTTCTAACTGACCTAGTCGAACAGTGTTTTCGGCGAGCAGCTCTTGCAAAATGTTGCGCTCACCGCGACGGTCGGCCTCGCTGCGCGCTGTGTCTTCGAGTGTGCGGTGCAGTTCACTGATGTCTGCAGCAAGCAGACGAGCTTTGGCGTCGCGAACAACGGCTGCAATGCCCTGAGCCTCGCGCGCCACCTCGGCCTGCTGACCAAGTGGCTTTAGCTGCCTACGAACCTCACCAGCAAGGTCGTTCAAGCGTGTCAGGTTTGCCTGCATCGCCTCAAGCTTGCGTTGAGTTTTTTCTTTGCGTCGGCGGTGCTTCAAAATACCGGCGGCTTCTTCAATAAATCCGCGACGCTCTTCGGGGGTGGCTCGCAAAACCGAGTCAAGCTGCCCTTGACCAACAATTACGTGCATCTCGCGGCCAAGGCCCGAGTCACTCAGCAACTCTTGAACATCAAGCAGACGACAGGCATCGCCGTTTATCGCATATTCGCTGCCACCGTTGCGAAACAGGGTTCGCGAAATAGTTACCTCGGTGTAGTCGATCGGTAGCGCGCCATCTGCATTATCGATGGTCAAAATAACTTCGGCGCGACCCAGCGGACCCTTGGTGCTGGTGCCGGCAAAGATGACATCTTCCATCTTGCCGCCACGAAGGCTCTTGGCGCCTTGCTCACCCATTACCCACGCAAGAGCATCGACAACGTTTGATTTGCCCGAACCGTTTGGTCCTACAACTGCCGTGACACCCGGTTCAAAGGCAAAGGTAGTTGGCTGCGCAAAAGATTTAAAGCCCTTGAGGGTGAGGCTCTTTAGATACAAACTCGCCACCCACCCATCATCGAATCACGCCAAATTGCGACACGCGTCGCAGAATTCAAAATTACCGCATTCCGGCGGGCGTTTTTGCCAAACCTTGGGGTGCTAAGCCTTTAGTTTTTGGCACTTTGGGCAAAAGTGCGAGCCGCGATTCATCCAGTTTTCACGCCTGATCGGGTGACCACATCGCTTGCACGGCAAACCGGTCATTCCGTAAGCGTTCAAAGACACCGCAAAGTAGCCGCTTTCGCCATTGACATTTTTATACTGCTCGTCAAAACTGGTGCCGCCTTCAAGAACTGCATCGGCAAGAATCTGACGCACGTGCTCAAGCAACTCTTTGGCTTTGGCTGTCGAAATCGAGGCGGCCGGCTGGTCGTAGTGAAGCTTGCTTCGCCACAGCGACTCATCGGCATAGATGTTGCCGATGCCACTTAGGGTTTGCTGATCGAGCAAAACGCGTTTTATGCCAGAGTTCTTTTTTGCGAACTTAGCAAGCACCGACTTGATGTCGAAATCCGGGTCTAGTGGGTCTCGGGTGATGTGCGCTGCTGAAACCGGGATTAGATTTTGCCACCAATGCCCCAGGCCAACACCTGCACTAAACCCACCTGGTTTGCCATCGCGGGTTGGCTCTAGTTCGTCAATTGCCAACGAGCCAAAAATTCTTTGATCGATGAATCTAAATTCGACTTTTTCACCGCTTTCAGCCTCAACGTGAATCACCACACGGGTCAACTTGTCATCTTCAAAGCCGGGGGTGCGCAGCAACATTTGCCCGCTCATGCCAAGGTGGCCGACCATCGCCAATTTCTTCTCGCCGGCGCGTTCGGCAGGCACCTCGAGTGGCAGCCACAAAAACTTGCCTCGGCGAACAACGCCCAAAATTTTGCTGCCGATCAAGGTTTGGCGAAAGTCTTCAACGCCACCCGGATGCCTCTTGAGCGACCGAGCGTCGAGCACGTCAACACCGGTGATGACACCGTTGGTGATTGCTGGGGCGAGACCCGCTCTAACGGTCTCGACTTCGGGTAACTCGGGCACTAGATGCTCTTAGAAGCTTTAAGCTTGCCGCCGTTGATTGCATCAATAGCGGCTTCGGTTTCGGCGCTCTTTTTGCTTTTGCCCGAGCCTTTGCCAATTAGCTTGTCGTCAAAGAAAGCGGACGCAAAGAAGTCTCGATCGTGATCGGGGCCTTGATGAGTTGTTTCAAACTTGACCGCACCACCAAGGGCTTGAGCAAGCTCTTGCAACGTGGTCTTTGGGTCGGCGTTGGCGCGCAGTTTGTCGGTGTCTTGCAAGAGCGGGAACACAAAGCGCTCGACCATCGATTGGGCCGCCTCTAGCCCCTTGGAAACATATGCCGCCCCGAGCAGTGCCTCGAATGCATCTGCCAAGAGGTTTGCTTTTTCACGGCCGCCGGTTTGTTCTTCGCCCCTGCCCAACAGCAGAAATTCGCCGAGACCAATTTGAGTAGCGATGCCGGCCAAGGCCCGGGCCGAAACCACCGCATTTTTTACTTTGGTCAGTTCACCTTCGGGAAGATCAGAAAGCAAGTCATGAATGTGTGCAGTAACGACAAAACCCAACACCGCATCGCCGAGAAATTCGAGGCGTTCGTTGTTGGGTTTATTGCCTTGCTCATAAGCATATGAGCGGTGAGTCAAAGCGAGTTCGAGCAGTTGAGGCTCGATCTCGACGCCTAGGCGGTTGCTTAGAACGTCGAGGTTCATCGCTTGTCTCAAAAAGACTTAAGCGTCAGCGACCTTGCGGCCCTTGTACTCAAGGAACAGTGCGTTGCCCGCTGAATCTTCAACTAGCTTTGCGCGGTGAGGCAGGCTGTAGACGGTCTTGCCGTTCTCTACAGTCTTGACCAAGGTAACCTCGGCGGCCTTCCACTGTGAACGACGTGCGTGGGTGCGTGCACGAGAGAGGCGTCTCTTTGGTACTGGCATGGTCTTACTCTTCCTTTTTTATAAGCTCTTCAAGCGCATTCCATCGCGGGTCAACCGCTACTTCGTGCACGTGGTGCGGGTTCTCAGCCATCTTCACACCGCAGTCAGGGCATAAACCAAGACAGTTTTTGCGACATACAGGTTGGAACGGGAGGCTTAGAACTACCGCGTCACGGATAACTTGTTCTAGATCGATCTGTTCATCGTCAACGACAAAATCGTCCTCGTTGGTTAAAGAATAGGCGAAAAGTTCCTGAAAATCCACCTCAATTGGCACGATTAGCGGATCTAGGCATCTGCTGCACTCGCCGTCGGCATCAACAAACACCTCACCAGTAGCCAAAATGCCTTCGTGAACAGACTCAAGGCGAAGGTCTAAATCAAGCTCGGTGCCCTCTGAAACGGTGACGATTGAATCGCCAAGTGCTTTTGGAACCTCGATATCAAGTTTGAACTCGCGCATAGCGCCAGCCTTGTGCATGATGTCGTGCACGGGAATTACATACGGTGAAGCGGTGCTCATTAGCTGTTTTTCTTTCGGTTGGCCGAAGAAGAGGCTAACGCACGAGCGACAGCCTGGGTTACATATTTGCCAACTGAGCCTTCAAGATCGGCAACCTGCTTGACCAAAGAGCTAGAAATTTGACCGTGCTCGGGATTTGCCGGCAGAAACACGGTTTCAACCTCGGCCAGATCGCGGTTTACCAGAGCCATGGGCAGTTCGTAGTCGAGGTCTACATTGTTTCTGAAGCCCTTGACCAGCGCGGTGGCACCGACCATGCGGCAATAGTTGACCAACAGGCCGCTGTCGAGAGTGTCGACCTTGATTCGGGCATTGGCATAAACACCCATTTCGGCAAGGCTCGCTTGAATTAGCTGCACACGCTCTTCACTAGAAAACCTTGGGGTCTTGCCTGGGTTGTGCACCACAACGATGTGCAGCTCGTCGAACAAACGCGCCGCTCGCTTGGCAACATCTAGGTGACCGAGCGTGATTGGGTCAAATGAACCTGGATAAAGGGCGATGTGCGACATAACTAAAGGTTAGCCGAGTGGAGTGTTTCACAAAAGGGCGCTGTGTTAAACCTTGGTTAAGTTGGCCTGACGAGCATCATCTTGAAGGCGAAGTGATTCGGCGAGCGCTGGATGCTTTTCGAGGGTTGGGTCGGCGGTCAAAACGGCCTCGGCAGCGCCTCGAGCCGACTGAATCAACTTGGCATCGGCGATAACCCTAAGAAGCTTGAGACTTGAGCGCCCTCCCGATTGTGTCTGCCCCAACACGTCACCTTCGCGTCGAAGTTCGAGATCAATCTCGCTCAGCTCAAAGCCGTCGAGTGTGCTCGCTACGGCACTCACGCGCTCGAGTGCAAGTGAGCCGTCTTCAGCAGAGGTGAGAAGTAAACAGAGGCCCGCATTGCCGCCACGACCCACACGACCGCGCAGCTGGTGCAGCTGGCTGACCCCAAAGCGGTCGGCGTCGAGCACAACCATCACCGTCGCGTTGGGCACATCTACGCCCACCTCAATCACAGTGGTTGACACCAGCACATCAATCTCGCGGGCGGCAAACCGGCCCATCACATCTGCCTTTTCTTCAGCACTCAGGCGACCGTGCAAGGTTTCGATTCGCAGGTTTGAAAGCACTGGGATGTTGCGCAGGCTTTCTGTCATTCCAATCGCCGAGGCGAGCAACTGCTTTGGCTTCTTAGCCATCTCGGCCGCCGACTCATCCGTGCCATCAGAGAACATGGGCTCGTCATCGGCAACGCCGCCAGATTCGATTAGCTCTTCGCCCGGGTCATCTTCGTCGATTCGCGGGCACACCACGAACGCCTGACGGCCGGTGCCAACTTCTTCGGCGATGCGCTGCCAGGTTCGAGCAACCAGTGCAGACTGCTCGAGGCGCACTACGTGGGTTGTGATGCCTTGGCGGCCCGCAGGCAACTCGGTGAGGGTCGAGACATCCAAGTCGCCAAACACTGTCACAGCGAGCGTTCGAGGAATCGGAGTTGCGGTCATGGTGAGCACGTGCGGTGGCAACTTGCCCTTGAGTCGAAGTGCCTCGCGCTGTTCAACGCCAAAGCGGTGCTGTTCGTCGATGACGATCAAACCAAGGTCAACAAACTCAACCTTGTCGGCAATCAACGCGTGAGTGCCAACCACAACCTGGGCCTTGCCACTAACCAGCTGCAACAGCGCACGCTTGCGATCGGCTGTGTTCATTTGCCCGGTGAGCAGAGTCAGCCCCACTTCGCGAGCCAGGTCTTCGCCAAGGCTTTTGGCGATTGACTGATAGTGCTGTGCCGCAAGAACCTCGGTTGGCGCCAGCAGCGCCGATTGGCCCCCCGCATCGGCTACGGCGAGCATT
>JBEGKM010000017.1:0-10907 GCA_041184065.1 Actinomycetota bacterium | reverse complement strand
CGTCCAGGTGGTGCGCGTCGCCCAGCTGTGAGCCATGAGGTCGACAGCTCGGGCATGAGCGAAGGCGAGATTCACTCAGGCCCAGGCGGCTACGAAGGAATGGGCTATTCGGGTGGATACGCGGCTGAATACTTGGCCGAACAAGACAATGAAGATTGGGATGAAGGTGATGAGGCTTGAACGTCATCCAAGGCTTGATCACGGGGGTTTTGGCAATGACGTTGCCGATGTTGCCATCCGTAGCCGAAGCACCAGAGCAGCAAGGCGAGGGCACTGTGGCTGCATTCGAACTGGTTGGCGAGAGCGGTTTTAGCTATCGATGGCTTTCTGACGAAGACATCGAGGCCGAACACCTCGAGTGCAACTCATATTTGTTGTGTTCGTTTGCCGACATCGTTGGGCCAAGCTGCCCTCACGAGTTATTCGTCGCTCTTGATTACTTTGATGTGAATGGCGACCTGATCACAAGTGGTGGCGATGTCTTGCCCTCAGGCGGGCGGCAACGTCACATTCAGGTTGAACTTGGCACCAACTGGGTCGAGACCTTCGACACCTTCGAGGTCACCGACATCGGCTGCTACCTCGGGTTGCCAACGGGCACGCCAGATCTCTAGAACGACCTAGTAGCTCGACTTCTGCACGGCAACCATTTGCTGGCGGCCGAAGGTCACGTCATCCTGGGTTAGGTAAATGATGCCTTCAACTAGGCCAATGATCGCCGGGATGGCTGTCCAACAGAACACCAGATACAAGATGCCTAGCCCAACCTTGTTTAGGTAGAACTTGTGCACACCGATGCCGCCGAGCAGAATGCCAAGGATTCCCGCGGTGATTCGTGACTTTGCTCCAGGGGTGTAATCGCCAGGGGCTGGCTCACTTGCGATAGTCACGTTGCGCTTGCCGCACTTGGCGCAGAACTGCGCATCGGCCGGCATGGCCTCGCCACAGCCACTGCAGAAGATTGTTGAGTCTGACATTAGAACCCCCGAGCTAAAAGTTATTGGTGCGCTCCAAGTGTATCCAGCGGGCAGTAACCAAACCGAAACCTTACTTCGCTAGATTAGACCTATGCCTGAAACCAAAACCGAGCACGCCGTTCACACCTGGGAGCGTTGGTCGACGATTCCTTTGGCGATTTTGGCTTTGCTCTACTTGGGCCTCTATTCGGTCGAGGTGCTCGGCCACCTACCGCCAATCTTGTTTCTAGATTTCGTTGTGGTTAGCGATATCATCTGGGGCATCTTTGTAATCGACTTTGTCGCTCGATTCATCCTCAGCCACGAAAAGGTTCGCTTCTTAAAGACCAACGCGATCGAACTGGTCTCGTTGCTGCTGCCGTTCTTCAGAGCTTTCAGGATGTTCCGAGTGGTTATCGCCCTCGGCTTCTTGTCACGCGTTGGCCGAACCCTGAGCGCGCGAATCAACATTTATGTCGGCCTGATCTTGCCGCTACTTATTTATGTGTGCGCCCTCGGTGTCTATGACGCCGAACACGAGGCACCGGGTGCCAACATCACCCAATTCGGTGATGCCATTTGGTGGGCTTTCGTGACCATCGGCACAATCGGCTATGGCGACTATTACCCAGTGACCTTCGAAGGTCGCGCGATTGCAGTTCTGCTGATGATCGCCGGTTTGGCCTTCGTTTCGATCATCACCGTTTCGGTGGCAACCATGTTCTTGAACCGCCTCGAATACGACCTAACCAAGAAAAAAGAAGCCTCCGCCAAGGATAAGTAGACTTTTGCCATGAAGAAATTTGCTCATGGTCTAGAACAAGTCCTTTTCTCATCACGATGGTTGCTCAGCCCGCTTTACTTGGGTCTCGTCGCGGTGCTGATCTTGGTCCTCGTGCGCTTCGGCTTCGAGTTCGTCGCGACCGTTGAGCACGTTTTTCAGAACCAGTCGCACACCTTCATCCTTGATGTTTTGGCTCTGCTCGACATCGTGCTTCTGGCCAACCTGATTTTGATCGTGATCTTCGCCGGCTACGAGAACTTCGTCTCGAAGATCGATGCCGCTCATGAATCCGAGGATCGCCCACACTGGATGGGCACCATCGACTTCTCTGGCCTAAAGCTCAAGCTAATCGGCTCGCTGGTTGCCATCTCGGTAATCGAACTTCTGAAGGACTTCATCGGTCTGGGCGAGGGTCACAAGGTTGACGATGCCCTCATCTGGCGTGTAATCATTCACCTGGTCTTCGTGGTCTCAGGTGTTCTGTTCGCCGTCATGGATGCGATTGCCGCACGTGCCGAACACAATCCGGTTCACGGCGACTAGTACCGAGACAGAAAAAAGCCCCCGAGGTTATCGGGGGCTTTTTAGTTGTCCGTGCAGAACTACTTCTTTTTCTTGGTAGCAACCACAGTGATCACGGTCTTTGCACCCGTTCCAGTTACCTTCACGGTCGCCGTAACGCCGGCCTTGGTGAGTGCCTTTGCGACAGCGGCAGCCTGAAGCTTAGCCTTGGCAACCGTGGTTCCCTTGGTTGCGATTGAAACTGTGACTTGCTTTACCTTCCCTACCAAGAGTTGCTTGGCCTGATTATTTAGAGCTACCTGCGCAACACTCGAAAGTCGAGTGCTTCCGGGAGCCAAGTCAGGCACCGCCTTGATCGCCACATTTGCGGCCGGAGTCGCCACAGGCGGTTGGCTAGGGCTTGGGTTCGGCTTTGGTACGACTGGAGTCGGGATTGGTCTAGGTGCAACGATGACCGGCGGAGGCGAGCTGGTCACCGGCTGACTAGGGGACGAACTGCCGCCGCCTGAGCCGGTAGAAGCCGACGGCGATGGCGTTGCACTCGCCGACGGCGTGGCAGAAGGGCTAGGAGTAGCCGACGGGCTAGCCGATGGGCTTGGACTAGCCGAAGAACTGACCGATGGCGTCGGAGTAGGAGTCGGCGTAGATGCCGCACCGATCGCAAAGGTATTCGAGCTAACTGATCGAGGTCCCTCGCCAATAGCATTTATGGCGCTCACCTGGATTGTGTAAGTTCCGTTAGCAATTCCCGAGAGCTGGATCGTTGCCGAAGTGTCCGTTGCAGCGGCATCGGTTGGCGTGCCGACATCGGCGCCACTCGCGTTGACCAAGTAGACCTTGAAGCCTGTCAAGTCAGCACCGTTCTTTGCTGGAGCCACCCAGCCCGCGACTACCGTTGTTGCAGTTTTTGAGAAGGTTGGTTTCACGGGCGCACTCGGAGCGGTACGGACTGTGAATGGCGTGAAGCTTGCAGGTGCACTATCTCCATTGGCGTTGCTGCAGAGGATGCTCATCGAGTAAGTCAAACCCGGGGTGAGGTTATCAATCTTCTTAGAGGTAAGAGTCCCTGCGAAAGCAGGGATGACTGAAGGCCCACCTGAAATTTTGCATGTAGTTATCGGGGTGCCGCCGTCGTTTGTCGGCAGCGACCAGTTCAGGGTGGCAGATGTGCCAGAGGCGTCCGCGATACCCGCGGTTGGTGCAGAGGGGATAGAAACCGCGCGAAAGCTACTGGAAACGCTGGACGTCATCGCAGCACCCTGATTATTAATCGGGGTGACCGTAACGACATAGCTTGTGCCACCTAGTAGCGGCGAAATGAATGAAGTGCATTCCGTTGAACCACAAACAGCTTTACCTCGAACCGAGTCTGCCTGATTACTCGATGCAATCACCGAGTAGTCCAAGGCGCCCTGAACCACTGGCCACGTGACCTTGATGACAGCTTTATCAATCGCTGTGTTGGCAGATGAGGCATTCTCTACGGCGACCGCAGCATACGCTGGCAGCGATGTCACAAAAACTGACATCGCTACGAGCGCAAGCGACAGATACTTTTTTGAAATCTTCATAACCTCTAGCCAGCCAAGTTGATTTCGAAAGGCGAGTTCGTCTGACTGCTTATCGTCTTCGCCACACCATTGAGCTCAGGCACGATTGATTCGCCAGGTTCGTTCACATAAAAGACCTTGAACGTCCAGTCGCCCTGGTCAAGCTGGAAACCGAAGGTTCCATCCTCACCTGTGGTGAAGGTTTGAGCCGGGCTCGCTCCTCCAACACGCTCTGCATAGACGATGGCACCCGCTAGAGGCGTGTGACCAGTTCCATGCGTGATAGTTCCGCTGACATTGCCGCGGCTTAGAGTAACGGTCAATTGCCCAGCACTTGTGATATTTCCGGTTGCGCAAGCACCACTGATCAATGAAACCGCTCCGCCAGTCATCTGCACATTACAAGTAGTGCGAGTACCGACTGAGCCGCCACCCGGGTAAATGGTCAGTTTGAATCTGCCGTCATTTGGCAAGAGCAAACTCGTTTTACCAAACTCAGTTGTGCCAGACCCTGGTAGCCATCCGGTGGTATTACCGCTCGAGTCAATCGTCTCGATGTTTACGTAAGACCACTTTGCCGCCAAGTGGGTCGTTGGCTGGTCGACGGTTAGCTTCAAGTTTGGGGAGGCGACGCTAAATGTAGAGTTGACCTGGGCCCAAGTTAGGTGGTTGTAGGTCACCATCGCGTAAGTGCCACGCTCCGAGTATGGAGGGTTAACCTCTACGCTAAAGAAGCCTGTGGTGTCTGTCACATTGAATGCTGCAACACCATCATTTCCGGTGTTTGAACCGGCCAGCCACATTCTGCATCCAGGGCAGTCTGCATTCTCTTTGAATAGAACTACCCATGCACCTGCACCCACCGCCACATTGTCAGGGTGAGTAACAGTCAAACGAGTGTTTGGCGCCGCCAAGTTGATTGTGCCAATGGTTTGCGACACATAAGGCGTGCTTGGGTTTGACAAATCAATCGGGCTGAGCTTTGCACAGAGAGTGCCAACATCATTGCTGCCCTGGTTGCAGTCAGTTCTAACTGAAGAGTTGGTGCCATACGGTGGCTCCAGCGAAGCGTGCAAATGAATTGTTCCCGTGACAGTTGGGTTTGCTGCATGAATCTCCGCTGGGTCAATAAACAAAGAGACCCGACCGCTGGAGTTGGCATTCGACCAAACATTCCAAGCGCCAAATTGAATGTTGACATTCGCGTTCGGAAGAGGGTTACCATTTGCATCGGCAACAATGAATGACACATTTGGCGCACGGAGAGTGAGCACAACACTGTGATCTTGTTGGACACATCCACCCTGGTTAGTTGTCACGGCACCGTTAGCTACCGTCACTGTGCAAGGGGCCGATTTGGCCAAGCTGTATCCGCTGTTCCAAGGAACCTGAGCAGAAAGCTTGTAAGTGCCATCGGCCATGGACATTGCAAACTGCCCATTCGGGCCCGAGTTGGCACCGAACTGACCCAAGAACTCGCCAGTTATGGCGTTCACAGGCTCAATCCAGCTGTCTCTCACTCCGGTGTCATCGATAGGGTTCTTTACAATTCCCTTGATTGCAGGTGTTGAGGGGGAGATCGTGAAAGCATGGGTTGAAGGATCCGCAGTTAGACCCTGAATAGCCACCGTGGTTCCGCTGCCGGAAACAGTGAGCGCGAAGTTCTTTCTCGCAAGAGATTCGGTCACATTCGGTCCAGGCTCGAGTTGCATGTTGTATGTGCCGTCTTCGAGTCGAAGAGACAACATACCCGTGTTACCGCCGACACCAGCAACCCATTGACCATCCGCAGTTCTTTGAATATTGACGTACGCATTCAAAAGCAACGTCGTTGAGTCGCTTGGGCTAACGATCTTGAGCTTCACGTTAGAGCTTGCAGCCTCGAGGGCGAAACGACCTTGGGTAGCAGTTTTTCCCGGGAAGGTTACAGCCCCTGAGGAATCTACTTCAAAGTCATATCGCTTTTGAGCGAGGTTTGTATCTCCACCTGGGTTGACTTCGACGGTATACAAACCCTGGCCGAGGGTGAAACCAAGTAGACCTTGATTTGAACCTGAGCCTCCAACCCACTGATTTGTGGTGCGGCTAAAGATGTTTGCCCATGACTGTGTCAATAGAGCGTGTGTCGATGGATCCACTACTGAAAGTAATACGTTCGGAACCGACGGGCTTAGCGATATTCCATCGCTACCCGCGTTTATCGCGACATCCGCCAAAGTCGAGTATGTGGCCGTCGAGCCCGAAACATGCAGCTTCACGTATTTACTCGCGTAAACAGAGCTTGAGCTGCTGCCGTTAATCTCGATCTGGTAGTCACCATCTGGCAGTGAAAATGCCGCTCGGCTGCCGCCAGCGTTGGCAATCCAGTTGCCTCTATTCCCGTTGATGCTTTCGAACACATTTGCCCATGCCTGAGTCAATGGAACAGACGAGTCAACTGGGTCGACAAGGTTGAACTTGACGTTAGCGACAGCAGGCGCGAGCAAGATTCCTGAGTTTCCGGCAACGATCGTTTGATTTGCCAGAGTTGCAAAAGTTGCAACACCTGAGGCGACGTGAATCTTGTACATCTTGTTGGCAAAGGTTTCGGTTGCGCTCGACCCTCCAACTTCAACGATATAGTCGCCATCGGCGAGAGCGAAATTCAAGCGACCAACGCCTTCGCCAGCCACCCAACGACCTCGGTCATTGCCTTGGGCTTGAAAGATGTTTGCAAAACCGCTTCTAAGTTGAGCCCCAGTGCTAGGGTCAACGAGCTTGAAAACAGCGTTCGGGGCCGCCGGGCTAAGAATGAAAGCCCCACTGCCCTGATCCAAAGCGACGGTGTTGTTAGCCTGGTCGGTGATTGTAGGGGTACCATCACTTGCAACAGTCAAGTTGTAGGTTTGAGTTGCCAAACCAGAGACCATTCCGCCTGGACTCACCTGCAACTTGTATGTTCCAGCTGGGACCTTGAACGAACCTAAGCCGGCGTTATTTACCCCACCACCCGGCAACCATTGTCCATTTTCGGTCTGGAAGTTTACGTAAGCACCGAGAATACCCTGAGTCGGGTGTGCTGGATCAACGATTTTGATAGTGAGGTTCGAAGCCTCTGGCAAGAGCACATAGGACCCATCATTCTCGGGGTTGACGGTCGCACCGGCCCAAGACTTCATGACAAAGACAGTGCCGCCGCCTGAAACAGTTAGCTCATAACGAGACATAGCTAGCGAACTTGAGCCTGACGGGTGCACCTCTATGGCGTAGTGACCGTCCGCCACATTTAGCCCGGTTGTTCCACCGAATGCATCGGCATTGGTTACAAATCGCCCGTAGTTTCTGTTCGAGTCAATTTCAAACAGAGTCAAGTAAGAGTTAGTCATCAGCGAGTTCGTAACAGGAGACTTGATTTGAACTTGCAAGTTTGAACTACCTAAAGCGACTTCGAAAACTCCGTTGTTTGCACTGACTGGTGAGCCAGTTTTGGTGGTGACCGCAGCCGTTCCATTGGTTAGCTCTACAACGAATTCACTGTCTGCAAGTTGAGCATTGGCGTTTGCGCCCTTGTGAATTCGAATACGGTACTTGCCATCGGCGAGCTTGAAGTTGGCTGTTCCGTGGAACGTGCCAGTCGAACTGACAAATTGATCGGACGGGAAGTCATGAACTTCTAACCATGCCCCCTCAATCGCTGAATTGGTGCTTGGGTCTACAACCTTTAGGGTCACGTTCGGGGTGGTTGGCGAAATCGGAAAAATGCCATCGACCGGAGAAACATCCAGACCATCAGGGTTGCGAACGGTTACCGAAGCACCGGCTACAGTCACTGAGTACCTGGCCGAAGCATATCCGGGGGTGTTGGAATTTGCATCGAAGTAGTAATCGCCGTCAGTCAGTTTGAACGCAATCGGTTGATCCCAAGTGCCATAGCCATTGTTATAAGAACCATCAGCAGGCGACACATTGACAAATGAATTAGTCAACGGTTTCGAAGTGTCGTTCGGATTTACCACGCGGACGACTACGTTTGCAACTGCCGGAGATAAGAGGAAGACGCCGTTGGTTGCGAGCACTGGGCCGTCTGGGCCAGTAACGGTAATCGATGAACCAGACTTAGTTACCGAGTACCGAACTTGAGCGTAAACTCCCCCTCCTGATACATCGAAGTCAACAGTTCCTTCTTCAAGTTTGATGCCAGAAGTCTTGCCGAATGTGGAAAGGAAGTCCCAGTTGCCATCTGCCTTACTGAAGTTGATTGAGCCCTGCTGCAATTTAACGGTGGGATCAGTCGGACTAACAACTCCGAATACAGCATTTGGGGTAGCTGCGTGAAGCGGGAATCTGCCATTTAGAGCCGTTACGTCTTGGTCCGAGCTGTCTTTTACGGAGGCGACCCCATTAGCTACCGTAACTGTGTAGACAACGTTTGCCGCAGCAGCATTGCCATCAGGAATGATCTCAGCTAGGTAGGTGCCGTCATCAAGTTTTGCATCGACGATTCCAGTGTTTGTGCCAAAACTGGATATGAATCTCCAAGATAGGTCAAAGATCTGAAGATTTCCGGATCCAAGTGGGTTATTTGAAGGAGCTGCAGCCAAAATCGAGAACTTTACATTCGGCTGCAAAGACTGGATTACATAAACGCCATCTGAGTTAGGTGCTACGTCGTTACCGTTTTGGTCAGAAACGGAGGCAACACCCGAGGTGACGGTAACGTTGAAGTAGTTTGGCGACTGAATTTCGGCTAGTGAAAACGGAGTGACCGAGAATGAATATGAGCTATCAGGAAGCACAAACGCTGCGACACCATTAGTTGTGTCGTTCGGACCCCACCAGTTATAAGCATTCGACTGGTCGACTAGATCGATATAAGACGGTTGAGCTGCTCCGCTCGAATCCTTGGCATTGATGACTAGGTTTGGCTGTGCGCTTGGAAGTCTGACTTCAAGTACGAAACTCGATGCGCTCACATAGCTACCGGTTACACCAGTGCTTGAATACTTGCCGGTCGCATCCAACCAAACCGCCGGCCCTGTGAAAGATGGGAATGCCGCTGAACCACTCAAAAGAATTTGAGATAAGAACTTTCCGGCCTTCTGAGTTGGAAGGGCCGCGGTGAATGTTCCGTCAGTGTTGAAAAGTTTCGACTTCGGCCCCTGGAAGTCACGATCTAGGGTCCCATCGATTTTGGCCGGAGTGAAGACAACTCGGCCATGAACACCCGAAGGCAGTGTCAGGTTCGCACCTGCAGAGGTCTTTAGGCGACCATGAAGCTCCTCAGGAAGCAGCGATAGTTGGTATACCGAGGAGACCGGGGACTTAACGGTGGTGAATGTGTCGTCGGTGTACAGGGTGCGGGTCGCGCTGGAGCCAGTTCCTGAAAGTCTGAGTGCGTAGTTGCGGTTTACCGAGTCGAAGTCGGTAGGTCCGCCAACCCCAATAAATGCATCCTTCTGACCGGCCTTAGTCGTGATGGCCAAGCCAAACGCCCCGGTGCGAGTCGTAACTACCGTCTTATTCAGATCTTGAACAAGTTCGCTTGGGTAGTTCACAAATGACCCAGCCGGCGCAGGTGCACCAGCCGCCGTGAGGATGTTTACGCGCATGTTCGACGCAGAAAGGTTTACGGTCATCGACTCATCGAGCGAGGCTACGCCGTAAATTTGCGAAGTGAAAATCGCGGTAGTCGAGTCAGATACTGGGGGTTCAACTGTTAGTGCCGCATAGGTATTTGAGGTAAGGCCTGTAACCACAGCAACGCCACTCGAGTCGGTGATTGCTGGAGTGCCTGGAACCCAGGTTTGATTCTGGTTGTCCACCGAAACTAGAGCAACCTCCGCACCCGCATAAGGCTGGCCATTCGCGCCGAGAACGGTAACCGTTTTCGAGAACGAGTTATCGACGGCTGTTGCAGGCGCGGTACTCAACGGTACGAAAACCGAAAGCACAAGCGAAAGGGCAGAGATTAGCGCGAAGCGAAACTTAACCACAGACATGAAATATCCCCCTGATATTCATATGAGGAGGATGCCAAATAATCCCCCGATAGATAAAGGATACGACTACTTTGAACGACTAACAATCTAGCCGAAGCAGTTTTACGCTATTACTTGTTACTCACCCGCTGGCACAGCGCTTGGCGCACCGTGCAACTGGATTCGCTTCGGCAAGGTAAAGACCAAGAAGAACGCGGCCAAAGCCATCAGGGCCGAGGTCAGCATTGCGGCGCTGGCGCCATCCTTGAAGGCTTGACCGATCAGGCCAGGCACCATCTTTTCTGGGGTTAGCGCTGCGAACAGAATCGAACCGATGATGGCAACACCGATTGCGGTGCCGACGCGCTGCATGGTCTGAACCACACCGCTGGCCGCACCTGCCTCGGAGTTGTCGACGGTGGCGACGATGAACTGCACGTTTGGTGCGAGGAAGAATCCGTTACCGGCACCGGCAAGCAATAGACCAGGCAGAAGCATCCAGCTGTTTAGGTCGGCGACTGCCACGTTGGCCAGTAGATACCAGGTGATGCCGAGGCCGAGCGCGACCATGGCCGCACCGATCACGAGCACGCTGCGACCGATCTTGGCCGCCCATTTGGTGCTCTGCGATGAGATAACCGCGGTGCCGATGGCGAACGGAATGGTTAGCAGACCCGACTCAAGCGCGGTGTGACCGAGGCCACCCTGCCAAAGAATCGAGAGGGTGAAAAAGATCGAGGTGAAGGCCGCGAAATAAACCAGGGCCAGGATGACGCCAAACGTAAAGCTCGCGTGGTGGAACAGGCGTGGTGGCACGAGTGCCGAACCGCCGCGCTTGGTGAAGAGCACCTGCCAACCGGCGAAGATTGCGAGGCCGCCGATGCCAGCTGCCATGGTCCACCAGGTCCAGGCGTGCCAGCCGTCTTGCTGACCCTGAATTAGCGGAATCAAAACTGCAACCAAACTGGCACTTAGTAGGGTGACGCCGAGCCAGTCCATGCGGTTGGTTCGGTCTGCGTGAGCATCGCCGGCCGGAAGCAGGCGGATTGCAAAGATTGCGGTCAAGATGCCAATTGGCAGGTTCACGAAGAACACCCAGCGCCAACCCTCAGCCTCGCCGAATGCCTGGATTAGCAGA
>JBEGKM010000016.1:0-11097 GCA_041184065.1 Actinomycetota bacterium | reverse complement strand
CACTCATCTCCTATCTGAGAGATTCAGGGCGTGACTTGGAGGATGTCTATCGAGCGTCGGACAAGGGTTGGGTAAATTTACTAGATGTGGCTGGCCTGTACCCGTCTGCCATCACGGATGCGGATCGCTCGCTGCTTCGAAGGGCAACGAAGTTTCTTCACGTGGATGACACGACTCGTATCGATGCAATAGCAGCGATTCTTGATGGGACTTTCCCTTCGTGGGCAGAAGCTTCGGTTTTTGATCGAAAGATAATGAGCCTGGTTTTCTGGAACCTTTTCAACGATGGAATGGACCCGAAAACAGGCGCTTCCTGGAAATCTATTGACGAGGCCTTCGCTTCGCTAAGAGTATCTAAACCTTTTGTCTTTGAGGTTTCGCAGCTCTTAGCTGTGTTGAAATCAAAAATTTCGCAGGTTGGCGAGACTTTCCCTTTGGCATCAGGTCCAAGTCCTCTAAAGGCGCACGCTACATATACTCGGTATGAGCTGCTCGGAGCACTGGGTTATGGAAGACTGCCTGGAAGTTCGGTATACGAGGATGGCAGATCTAGGACTATTTCAGGTGCTCGTGAAGGAGTGTATTTTGTTGAAGAGGCATCTGTCGATTTGTTCTTGATCACTCTCCAAAAAAGCGCTTCGCTTTCACCGAGCATCAGGTATCACGATTACGCAATTTCAAAGAGTCTTTTCCATTGGGAGAGCCAGAGTAGAACCACTCCAGAGTCGCCAACGGGTCAACGATATATCAATCACGAAGCACTAGGCGGAGATGTGCTGCTAGCAGTTAGAGCCTCCGCCACCGATGAGTCAGGTACTCAGCACTTCAAATTGTTAGGGCCGGCCAGGTATGTCCGTCACGAGGGAACAAAGCCGATCAAAATCTGGTGGGAACTCAAGATCCCTATGGACACTGACTCATTCGATACTGCCGCGGCGGCTAAAGTCAGCTAGATTTCCAGCTCAAAACAAGGGACGAACCAGGCTCCACTTGTGCGCCGGATGGCAGGTTTTTCTGCGCCTGGCGGGGCGTCACTTGGCGCTTCGCCCGAAACTGAGATAACTTCTCAGTTTCTTTGGGCGCAACGCCTAGTTTGCTTAGCCAAACAACTCAGCCAAAGTGCCCTTGTGCGCAGCACGCAGGTCGCTTAGCTGCCAGCCGGCAACATCCTGAATCTCTAGGGTGCCTGAGTTGTCGGTAACACCGATGCGCAGCACCGGAATGCCGCGAGCCTCACACAGACCAACAAACTTGACGTCGTCTTCGCGACCAACCGAAACCAAAACGCGGCCGGTTGACTCGCTGAACAAAGCCGAGGTGCGGTCAACGCCATCGCGCTCACAGATTTCGTTCAACCAAATGCGAGCACCCATGTTGAATCTGAAAGAACACTCGGCAACGGCCTGAGCCAAACCGGCCTCTGATAGGTCGTGAGCCGAAGCCAACAAACCCTGCTCGCTGGCGGCAGCAATTGCCTCGGCCAACTGCTTCTCAAAAGCTAGATCAACCACCGGTGGGCGACCACCCAGGTGGCCGTGCACAACCTCAGACCAAACCGAACCATCGAGTTCATCTTTGGTGGTGCCAAGCAGGTAAATGTTGTGACCCTCGTCTTGCCAACCCGATGGAATGCGGCGGGCAACGTCGTCGATCACGCCAAGCACACCAACAACCGGGGTTGGGTGAATGGCAACATCACCGGTTTGGTTATAGAACGAAACGTTGCCGCCCGTAACCGGAATGCCCAGCTCTAGACAACCATCGGCTAGACCAGCAGTTGCCTGCTTGAACTGCCACATGACCTCTGGGTTTTCTGGCGAACCAAAGTTAAGGCAGTTGGTAACGGCCATCGGCTTTGCACCACCAACGGCCACGTTGCGATATGCCTCGGCAAGGGCAAGCTTTGCACCCTGATATGGGTCGAGCTGGCAATAGCGACCATTGGCGTCGGTAGCAATCGAAATGCCAAGACCGGTCTCTTCGCTAACGCGAACCATACCCGAGTCGTCTGGCTGAGCCAACGCGGTGTTGCCACCAACATAGCGGTCATACTGGTCGGTGATCCAACCCTTGTCGGCCTGGTTTGGGCTCGAAATAATCTGCACAAACTGGGCGGCAAGCTCGCTGCCATTGTCGTTGTGGCGGTGCAATCCGTTGCCGTTTGCTGCAACGTGCACGTTGTTGGCGTTTAGGGCATCCTGGTATGCCGGGTAGGCAACTGGGCGCTCATAAACTGGGCCGTCGTGGGCAACGGTGCGAGGTGGAACGTTAACGATCTCTTCTTCGCCCCAGTTGATGTAAAGGCGGTCTTCGTTGATAACTTCACCGATAACGGCGTATTCAACTTCCCACTTGTTCACAATGGCTTCGAAGGCCTTTAGGTGCTTCTTTGGCACAATGCCCATCATGCGCTCTTGCGACTCAGACATCAGAATTTCTTCGGGGGTCAAAGACTCATCGCGCTTTAGAACGTGCTGAAGCTGAACGCGCATGCCGGCGCCACCGTTTGAGGCAAGCTCGCTGGTTGCACAGCTAATGCCGGCGCCACCAAGGTCTTGAATGCCGGCAACAACCTGTGCGTGATAAAGCTCAAGGCAGCACTCGATTAGAACCTTCTCGGCAAATGGGTCGCCAACCTGAACAGCAGGGCGGCGGCTTGGGCCGGTTGAATCGAAGGTTTCAGAGGCAAGCACCGAAACACCACCAATGCCGTCGGCGCCGGTGCGAGCACCAAACAAGATCACTAGGTCGCCAGGGTTTGAGGCCTTGGCAAGCTTTAGGTCTTCGTGGCGCAGTGCGCCAACGCTTAGAGCGTTAACCAGCGGGTTGCCCTGATAAACCTTGTCAAACACGGTTTCGCCACCAATGTTTGGCAGGCCAAGGCAGTTGCCATAAAAGCTGATGCCGTCAACTACGCCATGCACCACGCGAGCGGTGTCTGGGTTCTCGGGTGCACCAAAGCGCAGCTGGTCCATCACGGCAATCGGGCGGGCACCCATGGTGAGAATGTCGCGAACAATGCCGCCAACACCGGTTGCTGCACCCTGAAAAGGCTCGATATATGAAGGGTGGTTGTGGCTTTCGACCTTAAAGGTCACCGCCCAGCCCTCACCAATGTCGACAACACCGGCGTTTTCGCCCATGCCAACCATCAGGTGCTTCTTCATTTCGTCGGTAACCTTTTCGCCAAACTGACGTAGGTAAATCTTTGAAGACTTGTATGAGCAGTGCTCAGACCACATCACCGAATACATGGCCAACTCGCTCGAGGTTGGGCGGCGGCCCAGAATCTCGCGAATGCGGGCATACTCGTCGTCTTTTAGGCCAAGCAGTGCATACGGCTGGTCTTTTTCGGGGGTAATCGCAGCGTTTGCGGTGGTGTCAACGCCCGATGCAACGAACTCGGTCTTCTTCTTTTTGAAAAGTGCCATGGGTGTGTGCCTTATGCGTTAACTAGTGCGTTGATAACAGAGGTAAAGAACTTGAGGCCGTCGATGCCAGAGCGCATTGCAACCGCGGTGTCTGGGCCAAAGCCAGGCTCAACCGCGTGCTCAGGGTGAGGCATTAGGCCAACCACGTTGCCGCGCTCGTTGCGCAAACCAGCGATGTCGTTCATTGAACCGTTTGGGTTGCCGTCGAGGTAACGGAAAGCAACCAGGCCCTCGCCCTCGAGGCGCTTTAGGGTTTCGTCGGTGGCAATGTAGCCGCCCTCGCCGTTCTTTAGCGGAATGGTGATCTCTTGGTTCAGCTCGAACTGGTTTGTCCAAGGGGTGTCGATGTTCTCAACCCGAAGCTTTTGGTCGCGGCAGATAAAGTGCTGCGCCTCGTTGCGAATTAGGCCACCAGGCAAAAGGTGTGATTCAACTAGAACCTGAAAACCGTTGCAAATGCCAAGCACTGGCAGGCCGCCGTTGGCAGCTTTAACGATTGCTTCGGTTACTGGTGCCTGGGCGGCGATTGCGCCACAGCGAAGGTAGTCGCCGTACGAAAAGCCACCCGGCAGAACTACTGCATCAACCTTGTGCAGGTTTGCGTCTGCGTGCCATAGCGGCACAGCGGTTGCACCGGCAATACGAACAGCGCGCTGCGCGTCGCGGTCATCTAAGGTGCCCGGAAAAGTAACTACACCGATCTTCATGGCCGGCCTTAGTTGTCTTCGACGGTCACCGAGACAACGTCTTCGATAACTGCGTTTGAAAGAAAGCTCTCGCCGATCTTTTGTGCGTCGGCAACATCGGCCTCGGTCACTGGGCGGTCAAAGTGCAACTCGATGCGCTTGCCAATGCGAACCGCGGTGATGTCTTTGTGGCCGGTGCGGTGCAGGCTGTTTGCAACTGCCTTGCCCTGTGGGTCAAGAAGAACCTCTTTAGGCATAACTTCGACGATGATTTTTGGCACAGGTGGCTCCAAGCTTTTGTGGTTGGTTGCAGATTTTTAGCGCACGGCGACGACGGCGAACCCTTCTATTTTAGCGGGTTTTGGTTTGTTGATAACCCACAAAAGATGTCGTGGGTGGGTGGTTGACTTGGGCGATGGCAGGCAAATACATCGTTTATGCAGATGAATCCGGAAGCACAACATTAGATCCTGCTTATCCCGTCTTTGTTTTAGCTTTTTGCCTATTTGAAGTCGAAACCTATGTCTCTCAAGTTGTGCCGGCATTTCAGCACCTGAAATTCGAGACGTTTGGTCACGATCAGGTGGTTTTGCACGAACGTGAAATTCGCAGGGCTATCGGCGAATTTGCGTTTCTCAATACCGAAAGCAGTCGAAATCAATTCCTAGGCAAATTGAGTAACGTAATCGAAAGCGCTGATTTCAAAATCTTTGCCGCTATCGTCGATCAGTTGCCTTTAGGTGGCGACACATATCTGATCGCTCTCGCGGACGGAGTCGCTCAAATTCGAGATTATTTAGGCAAAAACAATATTCGCGAGAGTGATGTGAGCATTGTTTTGGAGGCTCGAGGCAAAAAGCAAGACCGACATGTCGCAAACGCATTAGTCAAAATGGGCTACTTGGGCATGCGCACTACTGCACCAAAGTCAGCGATGAGTACCGGTCTGCAAATAGCTGACCTTGTTGCGCGTCCAATTGGCATCAACCATGTGCGACCTAATTCAAGTAATCGACCTTACGAGATACTCAAATCAAAGATTCACGCTTAAAAAACAAAGGCCTCTCTTTCGAGAAGCCATTGTCGACGAACTTTTCTCCGCCTGAGGCTTAGAACTTCGTTCTACGCCGATTGGTCACCCAACCCATTTGAATAAACTCTAACCACCACAACCGACATTTTCAACGGTTTCATCACCGAAAAAGGGCCCCGGCTGCCAGCCGAGGCCCTTCTTTCAATGGGAAACCGTTTGATGAACGGTGTGAAGCGACTAACCAGTGATGGTTGGTGCGGTGAAGCTGGTTGAACCGGTGGTGGCGTCACCATCTTGGTCGCCACGTGGGCCGTGTGGGCCGCCGTTAGCGCCACCCTTGGCAAAGCCATCGTGGGTGCCGGTTATCTTAAAGTTGGCGTCAAACTCAACGGTTACCACCGAGCCATCGGCCTTCTTCATGTGCACCTCATAGGTGGCACCATCGTTGCCATCGGTCTCGGCGCGAATCACGGTTGCGCCAGGCACCTCGGCCAAAGCGGCAGCTTCAAGTTTTGCCTTGTCGTCGCCGGTTACATTCTTTTCGTCTGGGCGAACCGAGGTTGAGCTAAAGATGTCGGGTGCACCAGCAGGTGCGTTTGCATCGGTGGTGCTCGAGTCGGTTGAGGTTGAGGTCACCGAGGTGGCGGTTGAGTCGGCTGCACTGGCGGCGCTGATCGACATTGCGCCTCCGGCTAGCAGGCCTGCGGTTAGTAGACCGGCAGCTCCAAGAATTTGCTTCTTCATTTTGTTGCTCCTTTTCTAACGAACTTTCTGCCCGTTGAGAAAAGCCTCACAACTCAAAATGTGAGGGTTGCGAGAAAAGCAACAAAGAAACCTGACCAGTTGGTGTGAAAAGGCTGAACGGCCATTGACTAGGTTGCGCGGATATACATACTTGTGTACATGAAGTATTTTTCTGTGGCAGAAGCCAGGGCAAAGTTCGCGACCCTTTTAGATTTATCCACAAATACCGATGAGCGCGTAGTTATCACCAGAAACGGCGCACCAACCGCCATCATGCTCAACATCGATGAGTATGAATCTATGGTCGAACTAATTGAAATCATGTCTGATGTAGACAGTTATGTTGCTTTGCTTGAAGACCGAGCAAACCCGGATGCCGAAACCTTCTCGAGCGAGCAAGTTCTTGAAGAGCTCGAGGCTCGGGTCAGGCGTGAGGCCGCCGCAAAAGCACAGGCTTTGCGCAAATTCTCAAACGAGGCATAGCGAGTGCCACGTTTCGAGGTGGTTTGGCAGAGAGCGGCAAAACGCGCCGTAGCCGAGGTTCTTCCAGAGAAAATCGCGTTCGCGGTTTATGAATACATAACCGAGCGTCTATGTGAAAACCCTCGGCGCTTGGGCAAGCCGCTGGCTAAGCCCTGGCAAGGCTATTACTCGGCTCGCGTCAACATGTATCGAATCATCTATCGCATTGACGACAATCGGGTGATTGTAATTGTTGCCGATGTGCGACACCGCGCTCACGTTTATGCAGCCCAGTTGCAAGGAAAAAGAAAACCCCCACATAAGTAGGGGTTTTCAAAGTTATGAATAACGCTTAGAACTTCTGATCGATCTCGGCGATTAGCTCTTCGATGTGGGCGCGAATCTTGTCGCGAATTGGGCGCACTGCCTCAACGCCCTGGCCTGCTGGGTCGTCAAGAACCCAGTCAAGGTAGGTCTTGCCCGGAAAGTAAGGGCAGGTGTCGCCGCAGCCCATGGTGATTACATAATCAGAGTCTTTGACGGCCTCGTCGGTGAGCACCTTAGGAGTGTTGGCGCTGATGTCGATGCCTTCTTCGAGCATTGCGGCAACGGCCGATGGGTTAACTGAGTCGCGCGGGGCGGTGCCAGCCGAGCGAACTTCGACGCGGTCGCCAGCGAGTGCCTGCAGGTAACCGGCGGCCATCTGTGAACGGCCAGCGTTGTGAACACAAACAAATAGAACTGAAGCTTTTTTAGACATGGCTCAATTTTGGCAGATTGCCATCTGCTGACAACCTGTCAGGCTTGAAAATTCGCCGAAGGTTAACTTTGCTCACGTGCGCAAAATAATGATGAAAATTCTGATCGGTCTAGCGGTCTTTGGCTTGGTGGTTTCTGGTTCTGCCTCAAATGCTGCAACCCCAAACCCAAAGCCAACCGTTGCAAAAACATCTACCTCGGTTAAGGGCCCAGCGGGCCAAACGCTAACGGTTTCGGCATTCAAAAATCTGGTTGAAGATCAAGACGTTGTTGTTAGCGGCAAGGGTTACAACCTAAAAACCGGCATCTATGTGACGGTGTGCGTGGTGCCGGCCAAGGGCAAAAAGCCAGAAATTTGCGGGGCCTATGACATCACCGGTCAAAATAGCCAGGCCGTTTGGGTGTCTTCTAACCCACCGCTATATGCCCAGCTGTTAGTGACCCCGTTTGGCAAGGGCGGCACCTTCAAGGTGACTCTGCCAATGAAGCAGGTCATTCACGACAACGACTGCAAAAAGGTTCGCTGCGCAATTTTGACGCGTGCCGATCACACCAATGCGGCAAATCGAAAAGCCGACGTTCTCATACCCATCACCTTCAAATAACCGGCCACAAGCCAGCCTTCAAAACCCCAAACAAGGAGAAAAATGAAAACCCGATCGATGCGCCTTGCCGCACTGACCACCGCAGCACTAACCGCAGTTTCGGCCTTAGCGGGAGTTGCACCAGCCTCTGCAGACGACTTTAAAGTAGCCGCCGACAAGTCGCAGAACCTAAACATTGCCGGCGAAACTGTGAACCTAACCATTGAGGGTTTGCCTGCAGCACAGGGCGTTTATTTGCGTTTGTGTGCCGGCAGCTTGGCCGAGGTTTCAAAGGCACGCCCAACCAACTGTGTGGGCCTAGCCGCGACCGCCTGGGTAACCAACGACCCGGCGGCACTTCGTCAGGGCGCCAAGGCACTAGCCGGCCCGGTTGCCCTTGCCTTGCCAACCACGTTTGTGTCGGGTGAAACCAAGATCGACTGCACCAAGGTTGCCTGTGGCATTCACATTCGTCGCGACCACCTAGGTGGCGCTGCCGACTTTTCGCTAGACCGATTCATTCCAGTTAGCTTTGGTGCGCCAAAGCCAGCGGCAACCATCGAGTTGGTTGACGGCAAAATACAGGTGACCGCGGCAAACTATGTTGGTGCAAAGCTCACCTTCGTTGTTGGTGCTCGCAAGTTGGTTCGTGCAATTGCCGCCGACAAATATGTGTTTAGCGTGCCGGCGCCAAAGGGCCCATCGGTGAAGGTTTCGGTTTTGCTTCGTGGTCGCGTGATTGCCACCAGCGACGTAAAGCTTGGCTAGTTGGCAATGTGGCTGGCGCTTTAGCCAGCACTGGCAGCTAAACCTGCAACCGTGAATTGCTCGAGGGCAGCGGCTTCTCTAACGAACTCGCTGCCTTCGTCGATTCGCTTCGCGGCTGCCGCCACCGATGCAAAAATCAGGTGAGCGGTGGCCGTTGTGTCTTTAACGCTCAGTTCGCGCAGTGGGCTAAGCAGCGCCACCATAAAGTGGCCGTGCATGGCATTGATCATGCCGCGAGATTCTTCGGGCAGGCTTTGAATCGAAATTTCACGGATGATGCGGTGCTCGGCGCTGGCCAAGTGGGCGAGCGAATAGTGCACCCAAATGCGAACCCGCTCAAGTGGGTCGGCGAGGCCTTCGATGTGACGCTCAATGGCATTGCTCAAATCGGCCATCTCATTGATAACCAGCTCGGCAAGCACGTGATCTTTTGAGGCGAAGTATTGGTAGATGGCCGGGCGGCTGAGACCGGTTTCGGCTGCCAGCTGTGCCATGGTCACCGCATCTACGCCCTTGGTTGCAATCAGTCTCGATGCGGCGGCAAGAATTTGCTCTTGGCGCTCATCGGTGATTTTCAGGGCGGGGGTCACAGTTCTTGCAACTCTCTCGGTCTGACTGCTATTCCGAGCTTCGAAAAACTAGGCAACTTCGCTGGTTAGGCGTTCAACCAGCTCGGCATATTTGTCAGCTGTTTGGGCCACAATTTCGGCCGGCAAGGCTGGCGGCTGGCCAACCTGGTTCCAGTTTTCGGCTAACCAATTGCGAACAATTTGCTTGTCAAAGCTGTCTTTGCGCTCGCCGCGATCCCAGGCTGCTTTGCTCCAAAAGCGGCTCGAGTCGGGGGTCAAAACCTCGTCACCGAGGGTTATTACACCGTTGGCCGGGTCGATTCCAAACTCAAATTTGGTGTCGGCAAGAATCAAACCTGCGTGATCGGCCAGCTCGCTTGCCTTCTTGAAAACGCTGAGCGAAAGGTCACGAAGCGCGATCGCATTGTCTTCGCCAATCAGTTCAATCACCTTGGCAAAGTCGATGTTCTCGTCGTGCTCGCCAAGGGGTGCTTTGTAGGCCGGGGTAAAAATCGGCTCTGGCAGTTTGCCGCCAAAGGTTAGGCCTTCTGGCAATTCAACGCCACAAATCGAGCCGGTTGCCTGATAGTCCTTCCAGCCTGAGCCAGATATGTAGCCGCGAACCACGCACTCAATTGGGAACATCTCGAGCTTTTTGGCAACGGTCGCACGCCCGGCAACCTCGGCAGGCACGGCAACATCGGTGCTCAGGTGGTTTGGCACACCAAGGCGCTCGAACCACCAGTTGGTGAGAGTGGTTAGGTGTTTGCCCTTGCCGGTGATGGCAGGGTCGAGCACGGTGTCGAAGGCGCTAACCCGGTCGCTGGCAACCACCAAAATCAGGTGCTGCAGGTCAGGGTTTTCGCTCTCATAAAGGTCGCGAACCTTGCCGCTATAAACGTGCTTCCAGCCGTTGATGGCGATTGCGCCGCCGGTCGATTCGGTGCCCGGCATTAGCCTGCAACCTTTGCCGCGATGTCGGTGCGATAGTGCGAACCCTCGAGGTGAATTTCTTTCAATCCTTCGTATGCCTGGTTGCGCGCGCCGGCGAAATCTTTGCCGGTGGCAACAACCGAAAGCACGCGTCCACCGGTGGCAACCAAAATCTCTTCGCCATCTTTGGTTTCGTTAAATGCGGTTGCCGCGTGGCAAATTTCAACGCCCTTTGCCTCGGCCGCGCTCAACCCATAGATCGGGCGGTTTGGCGCTGCCGTGTCTGGGTAGCCCTCGCTGGCAAGCACCACGGTGATGGCAACATCTTTGCTGAATTCAGGTTGAGGCGCACTTTCGAGGTGACCGGTGGCTGCCTTATAAAGAAGCGTGCTTAGCGGGGTGATTAGGCGGCGCAAAACCACCTGGGTTTCGGGGTCGCCGAAGCGCGCATTGAACTCGATCACGCGGGTGCCGCGCTTGGTAAGAATTAGGCCGCAATAAAGCAGACCAACAAAGGGTGCGCCAAGTTTGGCTAGTTCTTGAACCGTGGGCAGCGCTACCTCGCGCTCGACCTCTTCGATAAAGCCTTCTGGCAACCAAGGTAGCGGGCTGTATGCACCCATGCCGCCGGTGTTTGGGCCTTCGTCGTTGTTGTAGGCGCGCTTAAAGTCTTGAGCCGGGGTCAGTGGCATGACGTTTTTGCCGTCGGCCAAGAAGAACAGTGAGACCTCTTGGCCATCTAAGAATTCTTCGACCAGAATGCCCATCGCAATGAACTTGGCTGCGTGCTCAAGAGCGGCTGCGCGGTCGCTGGTCACAATAACGCCCTTGCCAGCGGCCAGGCCGTCGGCCTTGATCACGTATGGTGCGCCAAATTCATCCATGGCGTCTTCGACTTCGGCGAGGGTTGAGCACTCGCGGGCCATGCCGGTTGGCACGCCGGCTGCCGCCATAACCTCTTTGGCAAAACTCTTTGAACCCTCAAGGGCTGCGGCTTTTTGTGAGGGGCCAAAAACGGCAATGCCCTGGTCGCGAAGTGCATCGCTCACGCCAGCAACCAGTGGGGCCTCGGGGCCAATGATGGCCAGCTCGATGCCGTGCTCAAGTGCAAACTTGGTCACTTCTAGC
>JBEGKM010000015.1:0-11179 GCA_041184065.1 Actinomycetota bacterium | reverse complement strand
GGCTCGGTCAAAGAATTGGCAGCACGCATGCAAGATCAGGTTTGGCTAAGCAAATGAAACCAACCCGCGTTCTAACTTTGCTCGGCTGGGCGGTCCCGGCTATCACCGCGGGTTACCTGCTGCCAAAGTTCATCATCGCCGGTGGCGGTCAAACCCCTCAAGCGGGCATCAACATTATTCTCACCCTGCCAATTATTGGCGCACTCTTGATTGTCTTCGCGATTCCCATGATTCGCTATCGCGCCGGGCTAGCTAAAGTTGCAAAACAGGCCAATGCCCAAAGGCCAAAACGCATCAACCCCTTCTATGCCGTTCGGTTGGTCACCTTGGCTAAGGCAATCGCAATATCGGGTGCGATTTTCTTCGGATGGTACCTGGGCGTGGTTTTTCTTCAGGCAACGGCACCAGTCATCACCGATGCCATCTGGCCTAACCTGGCTGCGACCCTCGGGGCGCTATTCATGACTGCCGCGGCCGTGGTGGTTGAACGCATTTGCCGCATTCCAGACTCGGGTGCCGATCAAGAATCGGCCACCCACAAGGGTTCGGCCGAAGCGACCCCGGCCTAGACCATGAGTGACGGCAGGCTTTCGGTTGGCATCATCGGCGCGGGTCCGGTGGCTGTGGTGTTGGGCCAAGCGCTGGCTTCGGCAGGGCACCAAGTAATCGGCTATTCGTCTACCGATCCAGAGCGCATCGAAAGAGCCCAATCAATGCTGCCGGGTGTGCCAGTGCTCACCGTGCCGGTCATCATCGAACGCGCCGATTTGGTTTTATTCGCGATTCCGTCGGCGCAGTTGGCCCCAACCATTGGTGGCTTGAGCGAGGCAAAGTTGTGGCGCGCTGGTCAATTGGTGGCTCACACCGCAGGCGAGTTTGGTTTCGCAATCCTAAATTCGGCGCAGCAGCAGGGCGTGATTCCACTGGCGATACACCCTGCCATGACCTTTACCGGAACCAGCATTGACTTGGCTCGCATTCGCGAAAGCTATTTCGCTGTTGCAGCACCAACCGTTGCCTTGCCAATTGCCCAGGCGTTGGTCATCGAAATGGGTGCCGAGCCAGTGGTGATTAGCGAACAAGACAGGGCAAATTATTTTGAGGCGATCTCGGTTGCCACCAATTTTTCAAAGATGATTGTTAATCAGTCAATTGGCTTGCTTGAGTCTGTTGGCATCGAAAACCCCCGCGGCGTGCTTGGCCCGGTTATTCGAAGCGCCGTTGAAGAGGCCATTGCCGATGGCCACGTGCCTATCGAACCCGAAGACCTGCTCGACTAATGCGCACAGTTGTTTTAGCCGGCGAACTTAGAGCCGCCATCGATCAAGCCAAGGCTGCCGGCAAGAGAATTGCTTTTGTGCCAACCATGGGTGCGCTTCACGCCGGCCACCTATCGCTGATTGCCCAGGCTCGACAGCGCGCCGAATTTGTAGTGGTGTCTATTTTTGTGAACCCGCTTCAGTTTGGCGAGGGCGAAGACTTCGAAAAATACCCGCGAACCTTTGATGCCGATTCTGAGCGTTTGGCCGAGGCGGGCGCTGACCTGCTGTTTGCCCCAACCGTCGATGTGATTTACCCGGGGCGCGCCTCTGGCCAAACACCCAAAGCAACCAAGAGCGCCGGAGCAGTTGGTCAAATTCTTGAAGGCGCGGTTCGCCCCGGCCACTTTGACGGCATGCTTACCGTGGTAGCCAGGCTGTTCGACCTGGTTCAGCCCGACATCGCCGTGTTTGGTGCCAAAGATGCCCAGCAGTTGTTTTTGATTCGTCGCATGGCAAGTGCAGACTACCCAAGCCTAGAAATTGTTGAGGCCCCAACCGTTCGCGAGCCGAGCGGTTTGGCCATGTCGAGCCGCAACCGCTACCTAACCGCAGGGCAGCTCGAGTTGGCCGAACACCTTTCGGCAGCGCTTCGAATAGCAAAGGCCACCGCAACTACCCCCGGGCACGCTCTCGAATCGGCAAGAACTGCCATGGCCAAGACGCCTGAGGCTAAACTTGATTACATTGCCCTGGTCGATGCCAACAGCTTTGCCGACATCCGTGAAGGTTTTAAAGGCCGGTCGCTAATGCTCATTGCAGCCAGGGTGGGCGAAACCAGACTTATCGACAACATCGAAATCGTTTTTTAGGAGTGCGCGTGAGCGACGAAAACTTGACTGCCGAGCAAGAGCTAGAGCAAGACCTGCCTGAGCAGATCGCCGTTCGCCTTGCCAAGCGCGAGCGCCTAAACGAAATGGGCGGCGCCTACCCGGTTAGCGTGCCGGTCACCCACACAATTGACCAGGTTCGCGCGGCATACCCAGACCTAGAAATCGATGTTGCCACCGGCGATAAGGTCGCGTTGGCTGGCCGAATTGTGTTTCAGCGCAACACGGGCAAGCTTTGCTTTGCCACGCTGCAGGCCGGTTCGGGCCAGCGCATTCAGGCCATGCTCTCGCTCGACAAGGTTGGCGAAACCCGGCTCGAAGAATACAAAGAACTGGTTGACCTTGGCGACCACCTATTCGTTTCGGGCGAGGTAATCACCTCGAAGCGCGGCGAACTTTCGATCTTGGTTGACGAGTGGCAAATGGCCGCAAAAACCATTCGCCCACTGCCAAACCTGCACAACGAACTTGGCGAGGAATATCGCGTTCGTCACCGCTACATCGACCTAATTGTGCGCGACCGTGCGCGCGAAGTGGTTCAGATTCGCTCGAAGGTAATGCAGTCATTGCGCCGCACTTTCGAAGCCGAAAACTTTCTCGAGGTCGAGACCCCGATGCTGCAGACCATTCACGGTGGCGCATCGGCTCGCCCATTCAAGACCCACTCAAATGCATTCGACACCGAGCTGTTCTTGCGTATCGCGCCCGAACTGTTCTTGAAGCGTGCGGTTGTTGGCGGCATTGACCGAGTGTTCGAGATCAACCGCAACTTCAGAAACGAGGGCGCCGACCGCACTCACTCGCCTGAGTTCGCGATGCTCGAGTCATACCAGGCGTATGGCGACTACAACTCGATCGCCGACCTAACCCAAAAGCTGATTCAAAATGCAGCCATGGATGTCTTCGGCACCCACCAGGTTGAGCTTGAAGATGGCACCATCAACGACCTTGGTGGCAACTGGCCGCGCATCTCGATGTATGAATCGCTTTCTGAGGCATGTGGCAAGACCATCACCCCAGAGACCCCGATGGCCGAGCTGAAGGCACTGGCCAAGTCGGTCGACATTGAGATCGAACACCCGCTGCCTGGCAAGTACGTCGAAGAGCTGTGGGAGCACTTTGTGAAGGGTGACCTGGTCAACCCGACCTTCGTAATCGACTTCCCGGTTGACACCTCGCCTCTAACTCGCGAGCACCGCTCGAAGCCAGGCGTGGTTGAGAAGTGGGATCTCTACATTCGCGGCTATGAGCAGGCGACCGGTTATTCAGAGTTGGTTGACCCGGTAATTCAGCGTCAGCGTTTTGTCGAGCAGGTTACTCTGGCTGCCGCCGGCGACCCAGAGGCAATGAAGCTCGACGAAGATTTCTTGAAGGCTCTCGAATTCGGCATGCCTCCTTCGGGAGGCATGGGCATGGGCATCGACCGCTTGCTTATGAGCCTGACCGGTCTTGGCATTCGCGAGACCATCATGTTCCCGCTGGTTAAATAACCCAACAAATTCTCAGCCAACAAAGTTAGGCTCGAAACATGGATCTTCAAATTCTCTGGGATGCACTGCTGTCGCTGATTCCGCCGCTGGCCGTTGGGTTCTTGTTTTTCATCATCATGCGCGGAATTCTGCGTGCCGACGCAACCGAGCGTCGCGTTTATGCCGAAATGGAAGCGCAGATGCGTGAGGACCTTGCGAAGAATGAGAAAAACTCGTAAGTTATCTGAGTTTTCTGGCTCGTGGTTTTAAACCGCTCGAGATACAGATTTACCCCAAAGCGAACAAGCCCCAAACTGCTCTCTGAGCGACCTAACATCTTTATTAGACGGCTATACCTGTAGCCTGCACAAGGAGTAAAGATGTTCGAGAAATTCACCGACAAGGCTCGTCGAGTTGTTGTGCTTGCCCAAGAAGAGGCAAAGCTTCTAAACCACAACTACATTGGCACCGAGCACATTCTGTTGGGTCTAATTCACGAGGGCGAAGGTGTTGCTGCTAAGGCTCTCGAGTCGCTTGGCATTGACCTAGCCGCGGTTCGCGAGCAGGTTCAAGAGATCATCGGTCAGGGTCAGCAGGCACCATCGGGTCACATTCCTTTTACCCCGCGCGCCAAAAAGGTGCTCGAGCTTTCGCTTCGCGAGGCTCTTCAGCTGGGTCACTCATACATTGGCACCGAGCACTTGCTTTTGGGCTTGATTCGCGAGGGCGAGGGCGTTGCCGCTCAGGTGCTAACAAAGCTTGGAGCCGACACCAACAAGGTTCGCCAGCAGGTCATTCAGTTGCTTTCAGGTTTTCAAGGCAAAGAGACCGTTGCCGTTGGTGGCGACAACAACGAGAAGCAAAAGGGTTCGCAGATTCTTGACCAGTTTGGTCGCAACCTGACTCAGGCCGCTGCCGATGGCAAGCTTGACCCGGTTATCGGTCGCGAGCGCGAAATCGAGCGCGTTATGCAGATTCTTTCTCGTCGCTCTAAGAACAACCCAATCTTGATTGGCGAACCGGGTGTTGGCAAGACCGCGGTTGTTGAGGGCTTGGCCCAGGCAATCGTGAACGGCAACGTGCCAGAAACCCTAAAGGGCAAGCAGCTTTACACACTAGACATGGGCTCGCTTATCGCCGGTTCACGCTACCGCGGTGACTTCGAAGAGCGTCTAAAGAAGGTCACCAAAGAGATTCGCACCCGCGGCGACATCATCACCTTCATCGATGAAATTCACACCCTGGTTGGCGCTGGCGCTGCCGAGGGCGCAATCGACGCAGCCTCAATCTTGAAGCCGTTGCTTGCTCGCGGTGAGCTTCAGACCATCGGTGCAACCACCCTCGACGAATACCGCAAGCACTTCGAAAAAGATGCGGCGCTAACCCGTCGATTCCAGCAGGTAATGGTCAACGAACCAAGCCTGCCTCAGGCAATCAACATCTTGAAGGGTCTTCGCGACCGCTATGAGGTGCACCACAAGGTTTCAATCACCGATGGCGCACTGGTTGCTGCGGCTCAGCTTTCTGACCGATACATCACCGACCGATTCTTGCCAGACAAGGCGATTGACCTAATCGACGAGGCCGGCGCTCGCCTGCGCCTCTCGATTCTTTCTTCACCACCCGAGCTTCGCGAAATCGAAGAGCGAATTGTGGCAGCCAAGGTTGCTAAAGAACAGGCCATCGAGAATCAAGAGTTTGAGCTGGCTGCATCAAAGCGCGACGAAGAGAAGAAGCTAAACGCCGAGCGCGTAAAGATGGAGAAGCAGTACCGTGCGGGCAACGTTGCCGCTCAGGGTCTTGTCGACGAAGGTTTGATCGCCGAGGTCTTGGCACAGGCCACCGGCATCCCAGTGTTCAAGCTCACCGAAGAAGAGAGCGCCAAGCTCATTTTTATGGAAGACGAGCTGCACAAGCGCGTTATTGGCCAAGAAGATGCGATTGCGGCCATTTCGAAGTCGATTCGTCGTCAGCGCGCGGGCCTAAAAGACCCGAACCGCCCATCAGGTTCGTTCATCTTCGCGGGCCCAACCGGTGTTGGAAAGACCGAGCTTGCCAAGGCATTGGCCGAGTTCCTATTCGACGATGAGGGCGCGCTAATCTCGCTCGACATGTCTGAATACGGTGAAAAGCACACCGTCAGCCGCCTATTCGGTGCGCCTCCGGGCTTTGTTGGCTTCGAAGAGGGTGGCCAGCTAACCGAAAAGGTTCGCCGCAAGCCGTTCTCGGTGGTGCTATTCGACGAAATCGAAAAGGCTCACCCAGACATCTTCAACTCGCTTCTTCAGATTCTTGAAGAGGGTCGCTTGACCGATGGCCAGGGTCGCGTTGTTGATTTCAAGAACACCATCATCATCATGACCACCAACCTAGGAACCCGAGACATTTCTCGCGGCACCATGGGCTTCTCACTCGAGGGCGACAACGCCAACGACTACGAGCGCATGAAGGGCAAGGTAAACGAAGAACTAAAGAAGAGCTTCAAGCCTGAGTTCCTAAACCGTGTTGACGAGACGATCGTGTTCCCGCAGCTAACCAAGCCAGAGCTGGTTCAGATTGTCGATCTGTTCATCAAGCGCCTATCGGTTCGCCTAGAAGACCGCGACTTGACCATCACCGTTTCACAGGCGGCCAAGGATCGCCTGATCGAGATCGGTTTCGACCCGGCCCTTGGTGCACGCCCATTGCGTCGTGCAGTTCAGCGCGAGGTAGAAGACAAGTTGTCGGAGCAGATTCTGCACGGCGAGCTGTTGAACGCATCACACGTGACTGTCGACTTTGTTGGCGGCGAGTTTGTGTTCGTCAGCAAGCAGCGCGAAACCGTTGGTGCGGTTGCTGTCTCGGCTCCTATTTCTGAGCAGCAAATCAACCCGGTCGACGACCAGGGCTTCTAAGGCACCCAGCGAAGTTTGGCCCCCGCTCACCGGAGCGGGGGCTTTTCGCTAACCTAGACTCTATGACTCACCCGACCATCACCGTTCGCGCGGCTACAACTGCCGATGTGAAAAGCATTCAGGCCATTCGCCAGGCACACATCGGCGCAGTGTTGCTTGGTCGCGAGCTTGTTGACCTGTATGAATCGGTGCCAGAGTTTCTGGTTGCGGTTGACGAAAACGGTTTTGTAGTTGGTGCCGGCGGTTTGCATGTGATGTGGGAAGACCTTGCCGAAGTGCGTTCGATTGTGGTTTGCGACAGCGCTCGAGGTCGCGGTGTTGGACGAGCAATCGTTGAAGCGCTTGTCGCCAAGGCCCGCAGTCTTGGCATAAAACGCCTATTTTGCCTGACATTTGAGGTCGAGTTCTTTGCAAAGAGTGGCTTCGAGGTCATCTCTGATGTGCCGGTCGATGCCGAAACATATGCCGAGATGGTTCGCTCAAACGACGACGGTGTCGCCGAATTCCTAGATTTAGCGCGTGTGAAACAGAACACCTTGGGCAACACGAGGATGCTTAAGCGGCTCTAACCTTCGGTTTGGCTAACCTTTAGTCATGACTTCTCCACGCTCACCACGAAATGCTCCTTCGCGCCGCCCAGACCCTTCGGTTTATAAGCGCAGACGCATCATCGCCCTTGCGGTAGTTGCGATCCTCGTGGTTATTTTGTGGAACATCGTGGCCGCTATTGCGGGCTTTGTTGGCGGCATTTTTGGCGCAAGCACCCCAGACCCCCTTGCCTCAACCGGCACGCAGGTCACCGCTGGCGCAGCCTGTGCCCCCGGCACAGTCACGCTCGAGGCCGTGGTTGCCAATGCTTCTGGCAGCCCGCAGTCATCTTTCGCCACCGGCGTGAACCCATACTTTGGTTACAAGGTCACCAACAATTCTTCGGTTGATTGCACCTTTGATGTAGGTGGCGCGGTGACGTTCTTTAGCGTGACCAGTGGCGATCAAACTATTTGGGATTCAAAGCAGTGTGACCGCACTGGTCTAACCAACATGCCAATGTTGTTGAAGGCCGGGGTGTCAACCCCCAGCGCCTTGAGCGATTGGTATCGCGTTTATTCATCAGAGACCGGCTGTGGGCCTGAACAAACGGCGGTTGCCGGCGGGGGAGCCTCGTATCACCTAACCGCAAGCGTGAACGGCGTGATTTCGACCAACAGCGTTCAGTTCATTCTGAACTAATTCGCAAAACAGTCGGGCGCTAGTGCTTCTGGTTGCCTGCCTACCAGTTAAGGCCGAGGCTGAGCGCCGCGCGCAAGTCGCCGACCTCTGAGTCGACTGAGCGAACAAAGCCCAGACGCTGTGCCTCGCTGGCACGCACCTTGCTGTTTGACACCTTGCGAACCTCGCCGGCCAAAGAGATTTCGCCGAAGGCAACCAGGTTGTGGGCAATGGGTTTATCTTGAACTGCAGAGGCAATGGCCAGGGCGATTGCCAGATCGGCAGCTGGTTCGGTCAGGCGCACACCGCCAACGGTTGAAACGTAGACATCGCTATCGCCAACTCGAAGCCCGGCTCGGCGCTCAAGAACCGCAAGCAACATGGCAACGCGGGCAGAGTCGACACCGTTGGTAACCCGGCGAGGCTGCGGGGTAGAAGATTTGACCACAAGCGCCTGAACCTCGGCGATCAGCGGGCGCTTGCCTTCGACCGTCACGGTAACGCAGGTGCCCGAAACCGGCGCATCGCCTCGCGACAAGAACATGCCGCTCGGGTCGGCAACCTCATTGATGCCCTCGCCAGTCATTTCGAAACAGCCAACCTCATCGGTTGGACCAAAGCGGTTTTTCATTGAGCGCACAAACCGAAGCGAGGTTTGGCGATCGCCTTCGAAGTGGCAAACCACATCGACCAGGTGTTCGAGTGCGCGAGGCCCAGCGATGTTGCCATCTTTGGTAACGTGGCCCACCAAAATAATTGGCAGTGCGCGCTCTTTAGCAACTCGAATCAGGTTCGCCGCAACCTCGCGAATCTGCGAAGGCATGCCGGCTGCTCCATCAATTTCGCCTGCGGCGATGGTTTGGACCGAGTCAACAACCAGAAGCCCTGGTGCGATGGCATCGATTTGACCAAGCACGGTTGAAAGGTCGGTCTCGGATGCAATGAAAAGGTTGTCGCTCATTGCCCCAGTGCGCTCGGCACGCAGGCGAATTTGACCGACCGACTCTTCGCCGCTGACATACAAAACTCTTTTGCCCGACTTAGCGGTGTTTGCGGCTACCTCGAGAAGCAGAGTTGACTTGCCAACGCCTGGCTCACCCGACAGCAAAACCACAGCGCCCGGAACCAGACCGCCGCCCAAGACCCTGTCGAACTCGCCAACCTTGGTTGACCAAGCCGAGACCCTTTCGGTTGAGACATCGGTGATTGGCTTGGCTGCCGACGAGCCAACGATGGCAACTGCTCGCACATTTCTAACCGTGCCCAAACCGCGGCTGCCACCGGCTGCGCCCTCTTGCATCGTGTCCCACGCCTGGCATTCGCCACAGCGGCCAACCCACTTGGGTGTGCTCCAGCCGCACTCGGTGCATACAAAGGTGCTTTTCGGGTTTGCCATGAATCAAAACTACCTTGGGCCCACGACAAAAGCCTCGCCTAAACTGAACCTGTGAACATCGAACGCATCGCAATTCTTGGCACCGGCTCTATGGGTGGCGCAATTTTGGCTGGCCTGCTTAAGTCGGGCATTTCACCTAACAACATCTCGGTAAGCACCAAGACCACCGAAAGCGCCGAACGACTTGCCGACGAGCTCGGTGTGCTTTCATTTGCGATGGAAGACGGTGACGACGCCAACCAAATGGCGGTGGCTAATGCGCAGTTGGTTTTGATTGGCGTCAAGCCTGCCTATGTGCTCGAAGTTCTGGCCGATGTCGCCGATTCGTTAAACGACAATGCGCTGGTGGTTAGCGTTGCTGCCGGGGTGCCAACCGCAGCCATGGAGGGCGTGCTGCCAGAAGATGTGGGCGTGATTCGCGCCATGCCAAACACCCCTGCGATTGTTGGCCGCGCGCTGACCGGCATTGCCGCAGGTTCTCGGGCAACCGACTGGGCGATCGAAACCGCGAGTCAGCTCTTTGAAACGGTTGGCCAGGTTTTGGTGCTAGACGAATCGCAGATTGATGCGCTCGGCACCATTTCGGGCTCAGGCCCGGCATACGTGTTTTATTTGATTGAGCAGCTAACCAAGGCCGCGAAGCATCACGGTTTTAGCGACACGGATGCCGCCCTGCTTGTGAACCAAACCTTCTTGGGCGCAGCCGAACTATTGGTCGCCAGCGACAAGACCCCAGAGCAGCTGCGCAAGCAGGTTACTAGCCCTAATGGCACGACCGAACGTGCGATCGCCAGAATGGCCCAAACCGATCTCGAGACCATGTTTATCGAGGCAACCGAGGCCGCACTGGCTCGGTCGCGTGAACTCGCCGAGGGCAAAGCCTAGCCAAATCGCCAGCTTGCCTCAGCGAGCTAACTGCTCTAAACGTTTAGCTGGTCGTCCAGAATAAACAAACCGCCAAAGGCGCTAAGCATCGCCTGATTCCATTCTTGATCGCTTACCGGTGTGCGGTCGAATTCCGCGACAACTCTGCCGTGCAACATGCCCAAAGCCATCACAGCGGCGGCTCTGGGTGTTAGGTGCGGCTTTAGCATTTTGCGGTCTTGAAGCAGCTGCATAACCTCGGTGAACCCATTTGTGAGTTCATTCTGAACGTCGATGATCGCTTCTCGAAGCAGCGGTCGACCGGTGGTATTGCCGATTACGTTTGCCTGTTCGCGAGCCGGAAACATCAAGAAGTGGTTGTGCAAAAAATCGATCATTTCGTCGTAGTGCTGGCCGATTTCTTCGACCGTGTGCATTCGCTCCATAAAGTTCTTGGCGCGACGAATGTCTTCTTTGATGCTTGCTTCAAACCGGTGCACATAGGTTGCGCGAATCAGCCCATCGCGATCACCAAAGTGGTGATAAATAGATCCGACTGAAACTCCGGTCTGGTTCGAAATTGCTTGGATTCGAACCGAAGCCTCGCCACCATCGCGAAGAGCGGCATCCGTGGTTTGCAGAACAAGTTCGACTGTGTCTTTGGCTCGCTCCTGTTTGGGTTGCGGTATTGCCTTGCGCTTCGTCATCTTGGTCCTTCGCTGTGTTCTAGAAAGTTTGACTCAAATTTTCCAATTCAGCAAAGGTTTTGCTCAATGTCTGCCGTTTCGTTATCAAATAGCCCACCAAAAAGAAACGCACCGGCCTGCGCCGATGCGTCGCTTTGTCGAAGCCGATTTACTTGGTAGTCTTTTTGGCCTTGATTGCCTTGGCGTTGAAAACGTTGATTCCAATAATTCCGCAAGCGGCACCAACCACCTGCGCAATTATTAGACCGCCCTGCACTCCTAGGTCGTGGCCCGCCAGCAGCAATGCGATTGTGACAGCTGGGTTAGCCTGAGCGCCGGTTGAGGTGAATTGCAGACCAGCGAACACCCAGAGGGCCACGGCCAACGGAATGAGGTTGCCCTTCTTGTTTGAGGCCAAGTATCCGACTAGGAAAACTAGCCCACCGGTGATGACCCACTCGCCGATAAGTTCCGGCAAGGCAGCGTTTCGGCCGTTGGCAAGGCTGCTTAGG
>JBEGKM010000014.1:0-11193 GCA_041184065.1 Actinomycetota bacterium | reverse complement strand
AGTAGCAATGCGCTTGCCGTTAACGCTCTGAAGTTTGGCTACAAACTGAGGTTCGCCCGCGGTTTGAGGGTCGAAGGTGACTTCGACGTCGTTATAGCTTGCCGACACGAACGCCATGCGCTCGCGCTCGCGCTCGACAACCAAACGCATCGCCGGAGATTGAACACGACCCGCGCTTAGACCACGGTTGATCTTGCGCCAAAGCACCGGTGAAACTTCGTAACCGTATAGACGGTCTACAACTCGACGGGTTTCTTGGGCCTGAACCAAGTTTTCATCAACAGAACGAGTGTGGTCTAGAGCCGACTGAATTGCCTCTTTTGTGATTTCGTGAAACACCATTCGTTTCACAGGCACCTTTGGCTTTAAGACCTGGAGCAAGTGCCATGCGATGGCTTCACCCTCGCGGTCTTCATCTGTTGCTAGATAGAGCTCCTCAGCGCCAGACAGCGCCTTCTTGAGGTCGCTTACAGTCTTGCTTTTACCCGGCGAAATGGCGTAATACGGCTCGAAGTCATTTTCGATATCAATCGAGAACTTTCCGAGCGAGCCCTTTTTCTTTTCTGCAGGCAAGTCTTTAGGGTCAACCAAGTCACGAATGTGGCCTACCGATGCCAACACCGTGTAGTCCTCGCCGAGGTACTTAGAAATCGTCTTCGCCTTCGCAGGCGACTCAACGATTACCAGTTTCTGGCTAGTTGCCAAGGTTTACTCCTTATATAGATGCGCATTCGAGCCTAACTTGGCCCTGCTCTCGCGTTCGCGATTAGAACTATACCCACAACATCTGACCGAAGAGATATGAATGCTTCGAAACCGACAATACGACACTCGGCAAGTTTCACCATGTTTTCTTGTGCAACTTGCTCGGCCAACTCACACGGATACCCAATGGTGAGCCCCCTCAATGCATCGACTGCGGTCAAAGCTATTTCATCGGCAAGCACCTGCAATCTCTCGCTTTGATAGAGCTGCTGCGCCAAAACTTGAGTGGCGCCAAAGAGCCCGACGGATAACGACAAAACCGCCAGGGACATGACCGTTCCTGAACCGCGTTGACATGTCTGCCAGCGCATCAAAGGCCCGACGATCGGGCGCATTGCCAGTCAGCTACTTCAATTGATTTACCACCGAGCGCAGAAAAATTGATTTTGAAGGATGCTTTCGCGCAAATGCTGCCTGGCTCGAATCTCAAATCTATCGACGTACCAGGACGTAATTCTCTGACTAATTCATGCATCGTGCTTTCGGCCTCGCCTCTGGCTATCGCCCTGGCTACTGTGCCGGCAATGGAGACAAGCTTCATCTTCTCGAGCTGCAGACTAAAAGCGCCTAGACAGACAAACACCACCAGGGCCACGGTTGGCAGGGCGAGTGCAAGCTCGGCGGTCACCGACCCGGAATCATTGCTGAGCCGCTGCATCGCCATTGGGGTTAGCGAAGGTTAGTGCGCTCTTGACTAGGTCGAACAGGATGGTTCTGACTTCGTCACTGCGCATGATCACAACCAATAGGCCGGCAAAACCAACTGCCGCCATTGTTGCAATGGCATACTCTGCGGTTGCAGCGCCAGTTTCATCTCGAAGTTTTGTAGCTAGTTTCATGTTTTCCTCTTTCATTTGCCCAAAAGCCCGATTGCTATGGGAACGACTGTCAACAGAACAAATGCCGGCAGCACCGCAAGACCCAGAGGGATCATCAGGTGCACCGCAAGTTTGGCGAGCCGGTTGGATTGGTCGTGAAAAAGTTCGTCGCGAAGCCCGTCGGCCGCCGCCGACAAAATACCGGTCAATTCGGCACCCGTGGAGTCGGACAAAACCAGCGCCTGCTCGAGCCTCGAAGACGACTCGCCATCGGGCCCTTGACCCACTTGACCCTTAGCCTTTGCTACCGCAGCACTTACGGGAAGCCCGGCCTGAAGCCCGATGATGACACAATCCAAGAAGATGCCCGGATCGCTGAACTCAGGAGAGGCCCGCCTGAGCATTCGCCGACTGGATATGCTCGCGATGAGCATCAGAATCAGACCCAAACAAAGCGCTAAGAAGCCAGGAAGCGAGGTGGTCATAGCCGAGATTGGTGCGAGTCCCAAGAGCTGCGCAAGCCCGAGACCGATAAATGGCAGACCAAAAATCAGTTTGGAAGTTGCCTTTGGCGACGCAAAGGTCAACTGCAATTGGACTTGGTGGGCATCGAGCTTGCCCAAGACCTCGGCGAATCTGCTGATTGCAGGCACGAGCGGCCCGCCGGTCTCTAGGGCAACCGACCAAATCAACTCAATCTGCTCGCGGCGATTAGGTGAAAGTGTTAGCAGGTCGGGGCGCACTAGCTCGAACGCCTGATTAGCGCTCACTCCGGCGCGCAGCAGCGAGGCCAGCTGGCGAGCAACATCGGAGGATTTTGTGACCCTTGAATGTTGGGTGCGCTTGTCTGCCGACTTGGACCGAACCTCAGACATCGCGAGGCACCACTCCTAACCTTGAATCCGAGCCTAAAACAAACTGCCCAAGTGCTTGCACCCGATGACTCTTCATGTGAATGACCCACCTAAAGGCCGAGTTAGCAGCCTCAGCGATGTCGGAAGAAGACCAGCCACCTGCCCTGCCAATTGACTGCATTCGCGCCGGAACGTCGAGGATTGAATTGGCATGAATGGTGACGCCACCGCCGGCATGCCCGGTATTTAGAGCCTGAAGCATGACCAGAAATTCTGGGCCTCTAACCTCGCCAATTGCGAGGCGATCCGGTCGCATTCGCAAACTTTCGCGCACCAAGCGTTCTAGACCAATTTCGCCCCGGCCCTCGATGTTGGCTTGTCTGGTTTGCAGCGAAACAAAGTGACCCGAGTCCAGATTGATTTCAGAGACATCTTCTATAGCGATGATTCGTTCGGTCGGGCATTCAGCCAAAACTGCCCGAAGCAAGGTGGTTTTGCCGCTACCTGTGGCTCCAGAGATGATGAAGCTCTCTCTGGATTCAATCACCTCGCGCAGAAAATCCAGTTGGGTTTCGCTGATTGCCCCAAGGTCACACAACTGAGCCAAGCCGAAAGATCTTTTGGCATGCACTCGCAAAGACAGGGTGGTTTTGGGTGTGCAAGCCGAGGCCAGAGCAGCATGCACGCGAATGCCCTCGATCGACACATCGGCGAATGGGTTGGCTTGGTCTAGGTGCCTACCGGCCTGTGCGATCGAGTCTCGAGCAATTTTTGCCAGCTCTTGCTCTGACTCGAAGGGTGATTGAACAGAACGCAGTTGACCGTTCGATTTTTGCAACCACACCTCGTTGTGCCCATTCACCAACACATCGGTGGTGCCCTCCTGCGTTAGCAGGCTGGCGAGTTTTGGATTGAGTGACACTGGCAGCATTGGTCTAGATTGAACGAAGCCGCCAACCAAGATGGCGTCCCAGTCGTCATCTGTGCATAAAACGCCAATAATTCGGGCGGTTCAAAAGTCGCCTCAATTAAACGCACAAAAGCGATGGCCGCCGGCAAACCAAAAAATTGCCCAGTTAAATTAGGGGGCCCCAGCCTCTGGGGGGAGAGACTGGGGCCAGGCGATACCAGATTGGGGGAATCGGTATCGCAGGTCGACGACAAGCGCCGACACTTAATAGTAAGCACTGGCCCTCAGAAAACATTCCATTCTTGAATAAAAAAATTAAAATTCCCAAAAAACTGAAAGATTTTTCTATTTGTTATAAACCGAAGCCCGTTAGCGACGAATCGATGACAATTTTCTGGCAGTATTACCAAAGGTTCGCTTTACCAATGGAGGACAATGATGTCTGCCGATCACGAGATCGATAACCTGCTTCAAGAAACCCGTCACTTCGCGCCAAGCGCCGAATTCACTTCGAATGCTATTGCCAAGCCAGGCATCTATGAAACGGCCAAGGCCGACCGACTAGGCTTCTGGGCCGAACAGGCCAACACTCTTCACTGGCACAAGCCTTTTACCAAAACTCTAGATTGGTCAAATGCGCCATTCGCAAAATGGTTCTATGACGGCGAGTTGAACATCTCTTATAACTGCCTAGATCGTCACGTCGAAGCCGGCAACGGCGACCGTGTGGCTCTCTACTTCGAAGGCGAGCCTGGCGACTCCCGAGAAATCACCTACGCAGAGCTAACCGCTGAGGTCAAAAAGGCAGCAAACGTCTTGACTGACCTCGGCATCCGTGCTGGCGACCGTGTGGCCATTTATATGCCCATGATTCCTGAGGCTATTGTGGCGATGCAGGCAGTTGCCCGAATTGGCGCTGTTCACTCGGTCATATTTGGTGGCTTCTCGGCAGAATCGCTGCACACCCGAATCGATGACGCCCAGGCAAAGCTAGTGATCACTGCCGATGGCGGTTATCGCAAGGGCAAGGCAAGCGCACTCAAGCCTGCAGTTGACGAGGCGCTATCGGGCGGCAAATGCCCATCGGTAAAAAACGTTTTGGTCGTAAAGCGCACCAACCAGGATGTGAGCTGGGTTGACGGTCGCGACATCGACTGGAGCACCGCTTTGGCCGGCGCAGCAAGCGAACATGCAGCCCAAGGGTTCAACGCCGAGCACCCGCTGTTCATTCTTTACACTTCTGGCACCACCGGCAAGCCAAAGGGCATTTTGCACTCGACGGGTGGTTACCTAACCCAAGCTGCTTACACCCACAAAAATGTCTTTGACCTACACGCCGAAACCGATATCTATTGGTGCACTGCCGACATCGGTTGGATCACCGGCCACAGCTATGTTGCTTATGGGCCTTTGGCCAATGGCGCATCCCAGGTTATTTACGAGGGCACCCCTGAGACACCGGATTGGGGGCGCTGGTGGGCGATCGCCGAGAAATACAAGGTCTCGATTCTCTACACCGCGCCAACGGCAATTCGCTCGTTCATGAAGCTGGGTAGCCAGATTCCAAAACAATACGACTTGTCAAAGATTCGAGTGCTTGGTTCGGTTGGCGAACCAATCAACCCAGAAGCTTGGATGTGGTACCGCAACATCATCGGTGCCGGCAGCGCCCCAATTGTTGACACCTGGTGGCAAACCGAAACCGGCGCGATCATGATTTCACCACTGCCTGGAATAACCACATTGAAGCCAGGCTCGGCACAGCATGCCCTGCCTGGAATTGAAATTGCGATTCTTGACGACGAGGGCAACGAGCTCGGCAACGGCCACGCTGGCTTGCTCACCATCACCGAGCCATGGCCTTCGATGCTTCGCGGCATTTGGGGCGATCCAGACCGTTTCAAAGAGACCTACTGGTCAAAGTTTGATGGCATTTACTTTGCCGGCGATGGCGCGAAATTCGACGAAGAAGGCGATCTTTGGCTGCTTGGCCGCGTAGACGACGTGATGAACGTTTCGGGTCACCGACTTTCAACTGCCGAAATCGAATCCGCTTTGGTGTCGCATCCATTTGTTGCCGAGGCTGCGGTGGTTGGCGCAAAGGATGAAACCACCGGTCAGGCGGTTGTGGCATTCGTAATTTTGCGCCAGAACCAGCTTGATAACGCAGGTTCAGACGCAGACGTGAGCAAGATTCTGCGCGATCACGTGACCAAAGAGATTGGGCCCATCGCTAGACCTCGCACCATCATGGTTGTTGCCGAGTTGCCAAAGACGCGATCTGGCAAGATCATGCGTCGTTTGCTTCGTGACGTTGCCGAAGACCGCCCAGTTGGCGACGTGACCACCCTGGCCGACACTTCGGTGATGGATATCATCAGCGGCAAGATTGCTGGCGGAGCATCAGACTAAAGGCAGCCACGCTTGGCTAGTTCAAAAAAGAATCCCCGACCAATGGCCGGGGATTCTTTTTACTTGTTTTAGGCAAATTCGGCGATTAGCTCAACCTCAACTGCAGAGTCGAGAGGCAGAGCTGGAACACCGACGGCGCTGCGAGCGTGCACGCCAGCATCACCAAAGACCTCGCCCAAAAACTCGCTGGCACCGTTGATGACACCTGGAATCGCCGTGAATTCGGGAACCACAGAGACGAAACCGACGACCTTTACGATTCGGGTAACTCGATCCAAATCACCAATAGCCAACTTCAAAGCAGCCAGCGCATTGAGCGCGCACAGGCGAGCTAAATCCTTGGCCTCCTCGCCAGTGAGGTCACGACCAACTTTTCCAACTGCAGGCAAAGCACCCTTGACGAAAGGCAACTGTCCCGAAGTAAAGCAAAGGTTTCCGGTGACTACCGAGGGCACATATGCAGCAACGGGCTTGGCAACTTCAGGCAGTGGAAAACCGAGTTCAATCAGGCGTTGTTCAATTCTTGACATGTTTTTTCCTTTGGATCTAGGCGCTGATGGGGCGCTTGAAGAAGGCTACGTTTCCACCCTCTGGGCCGGCAATAATCTGCACGAGTTCCCATCCTTCAGAACCCCAGTTGTTCAAAATTGCGGTCTCGCGGTGCAACAGCAAAGGCGTTGTGATGTACTCCCACTTCAACATTTACAGAATCCTCTCAGGCGATGTCGGGTAACCTAGAGTCTATGTCTGGTTCGCAGAAGAAGTCTGGAAGTACACTTTCCGGCATTCTAAAGTTCAGTGGTTTGTCAGCGATTGCGGGCATCCTTGGCGTTGCCCTACTTGCCCCGGTTGCAATCGTGGGCGGCTTTTTAGCCTCAACTGGCATCACGGTTTTTGAGAACCTACCCGACTACATCAAACCGGTAAATGCGTCACAGGCATCAACGCTTTATGCCACTAAAGATGGTCAACCGATTCCGGTGGCAAAGTTCTATCACGAGAACCGAATCTCGGTTGATTACAACGACATGTCGCCAAATATTCGCAATGCTGTGGTGGCAACCGAAGACCCAAGATTCTTTCAGCACAACGGCATTGACCTTGTTTCACTAGTTCGTGCCGCAGCAACCAGCGCAGCACGCGGCGGCAACGGCCCCGGCGGTTCGACCATCACCATGCAATATGTCAAGAACTCACTGGTAGAAGCCGCCAACCTAACTGGCGACGAAGATGCGATTGCCGCTGCCACCGAGGTTTCGATTGACCGAAAGCTTCGCGAAATGCGCCTGGCCGTTGCCCTCGAGCAGTCGGCAACCAAACAAGAAATTTTGGCGGGTTACCTAAACCTCTCTTTCTTTGGCAACCAAATCAACGGCATCGAAGCGGCCTCGAACTACTATTTCGGCGTCAAAGCGAAAGACCTAAGCATTCCTCAGGCTGCTTTGTTGGCTGGAATGTTGAAGTCGCCAAACGATTACAAGCCCGACGAAGAGGACAACCTCGAACGAGCTCTCGGGCGCCGCAACTATGTGATCGACAACATGGAAACCGAGGGGTACATCACCGGCCAGCAAGCCAGCGATGCTAAGAAAACTCCAATCGAGGTCAACCTAACTCACACCCCTAGCGGCTGCGAGGCGAACCAAACCACCGCCTTCTTCTGTGACTATGTGGTCTGGACAATTCGAAACGGCACCGAATTTGGCGCCAATCCAGAGGATCGCGAAATGCTTCTTCGTCGCGGTGGCCTTGAGATTTACAGCACACTCGACTTAACCGCCCAAACTGCAGCTCACAACGCCACGATGACCTGGGCTCCAGCAGCAGACCCGAGCCAAATTGGTTCGGCTTCGGTTTCGGTGCAGGTAGGCACCGGCCGAATTTTGACCATGGCCGAAAATCGAATTTTTGACCAGACTCAGAGTGACAAACTGGGACACACCTCGGTGAACTATGCAACCGACCGAAACTTCGGTGGCTCGTCGGGTTTCCAGACTGGTTCGACCTATAAGGTCTTTACACTCGCAGCCTGGCTGAATGCCGGTTTTAGGCTGAATGACCATGTTGACGGCCGAGTCAAAGAGTGGAATGCAGCAACCGACTTCTCGGCACGGTGCGGCTCTATCGGCGGCACTTGGAGACCAAACAACATCACAAAAGAACCCGAAGACCTAACTGTGGTTCAAGCTACCGCCCTGTCGGTCAACACCGCTTTCGCATCGATGGCGTCGCAGCTCGATCTTTGCGATATTCGCGATGTGGCAAGCGCTTTTGGCGTTCACCGTGCCGACGGCGATGAATTGGTTTACTACCCGTCTTCAATTCTTGGAATTAACGAAATTGCACCCCTTGCTATGGCTGCAGCGATGGCCGGAATCGCAAACAAGGGCGTCTATTGCACCCCGGTTGCAATCGACAAAATTACTATTCGCGCGACCGGCGCAGACCTTAAGGTTCCGGCAACCACCTGTACCCCAGCCGTTACCCCCGAGGTCGCTGCTGGCATGACCTACGCAATGCAGCGAGTTATTTCTGGTGGAACCGGTGGCGCATCGAGCACTGGTGACAGCACGCCACTGGCTGGCAAAACGGGAACCACAGACTCAGGTGTTCACACCTGGATGACGGGATTCTCGACCGCGGTTGGAACCGCAACCTGGGTTGGAAACGTCTCGGGCAATAAGTCGCTTTCGGCATACAAATTAAACAAAAAAGCCGCCAATACCGTTCGTCACGACATTTGGCGCACCACGATGCAAACAATCAACAAGCTTTACCCAGGCACCGGCTTTACTCCACCGCCTGCCGAAATGCTTGGTTCGTCGGTAATGCGCGTGCCCAATGTTACTGGCCAGTCGCCAGAAGCCGCCGTTGAAGTTATCAAAACCAACGACCTAAACGCACAGATCGTTGTGACCCAGGTTCGTTCAAACCAGCCGGCCGGCACCGTTGCCTACACCCGCCCGGCTGCCGGCGCCGCTAGCCCTCGCGGCGCTCAGGTTAAAATCTACGTTTCAAAGGGCGGCGCTGCAGCCAGCGTTGTGGTTCCAAACGTTAGCGGCATGACAGTTGCAAATGCCAAGGCCACTCTGTTGGCGGCAGGCTATGCGGCAGTGAGCGAACCGCAAAGCTCGCAAACGCAGTTCTTTCAGAAGTCTGCAACGGTGCCCAAGGGCAACGTAGTCGGAACCGACCCTGCGGCAGGAACCGCGGCACCGACATCCGGGGCGATTCTGCTGGTCATTAGCACAGGCCCATAGCCGTGAATGCCATTGGTTTGCTTTGGCTTTTGCTAGCTTTAGCTACCGCTGCCGCAATTTGGGGCATCGGCATCGAGCGCTTTCTTTTCGTGGTTCGCCGCGAATCCATCAAGGTCTTGCCAAAGGGCAGCGAACCAATAAATGTTCTGCACATTGGCGACATCCACCTTGCGCCCTGGCAAAAGCGCAAAGCCAAATTCGTGCATTCACTTGGTTCACTCGACATCGATTTAGTCGTCAACACCGGTGATAACCTGGGCCACAAAAATGCAATTGGCCCCGTGCTAACGGCCCTCGCTCCCCTACTCGACAAACCCGGCGTTTTCGTTAACGGGTCAAACGACTACTACGCACCAGTTTTGCGAAACCCCCTCGCCTATCTGCGCAAGCCTTCAGAGCGTGGCGATGGCGAACAACTTGACACAGCCAGGCTGGTTGGTGGCTTTAGGTCAGCGGGCTGGCTGAACCTCAACAATCGCGACGGTCAGATCGTGATCAATGGCGCAACGCTTGGCTTTATTGGCGTCGACGACGCCCACGACGATCTCGACGAAATAGATGGGCTGAAGGCTCAGGCAAGTCGACTGGCAGGGTGCAGCGCGATCATCGGTGTTACCCACGCGCCATACTTGCGGGTTTTAGAGGCCATGACAAATGCCTCGGCATCGGTGGTTTTCGCGGGTCACACTCACGGTGGCCAGGTATGCGTTCCGGGCTATGGAGCACTAACCACAAACTGCGATTTGCCAACCAAAAATGCCAAGGGCCTGAGCGAATGGTCATTTGGCTCGAGAAAAATGACATTGAACGTAGTGGCAGGCCTGGGGCACTCGATATTTGCACCGGTTAGATTTGCCTGCCGACCAGAGGTGCGACTAATCACACTTGAGGCTAAAGGCTAGTTTCCAAGAGACCAAACTTTTGGCCCGAGGGCAATGTATTGACCACCCTCGTTTTCACAGCGCACGTTCACATCTTCTACAAAGCATCTAAACGGGGCAACCGTGATTTGCTGGCCAGAGGCCAAAACCGGGGCATCGCTTGGATCAGCATAGAAACCACTGGCACAGGTAAAGTCGGCGGTTTTTGAGCCCTCAACCGCGCCTTCAACCCCCATGAGGCGAATCTGGTAGCCAAAGCTGTAATCACAATCGGCTGGAATTGGAATTGGTTTATAAAGCGCAGCCGCCTCGTTTTGCTCACAAATAACGTTGCCGCCCGCGCCGCTGGTGTCGCCTTCGGGTGCTGGGCTGATCGTGCACCAGGTCGGGCCTTCGCCCACCTTGAAAATGTATTCGCCAAACTGGTCGCTAAATCCAGCCGCGTCGACATCAACTACACCGGCAGGCGGGGCCTTGGGCACAAGTGACTGGTCGGGCGTAGGGTATGCGGTCGGTGCAGCACCGTCATCAACACCAGGTGTCGACGAGCAGGCCCCCAGAGTTACGATGAGCGCTGCTGCAGCAATCGCAGTCAAAACTCTCTTCATATCCAAAGGCTACCGCCCGCAATTGCATGTTGCCGCTAAGGCAACGCCGTGAGTGATTACGTTTGTATTAAAACTCTTTGGCAACAAGCTCTGCAATTTCGTAGGTGTTTAGAGCAGCACCCTTGCGCAAGTTATCGCCTACTACGAACAGTTCGATGCTGTTCGGAAAATCGAGCGATTGGCGAATGCGACCAACAAAAGTTGGGTCTTGCCCAACAACCATCTGAGGGGTTGGGTAAAGGTTCTTCTCAGGCTCGTCAACAACGCGAATTGTTGGCTGCTGGCCCAGAACCTCGCGCACCTCATCTGGGGTGATTGGGTTAGCGAAAGTCGCGTGAACGGTAAGAGAGTGCGCAACCTGAACTGGAACGCGAACACAGCTTGCAGCAACCTTTAGATCGCTGATTCCGAGAATCTTGCGAGACTCGTCGCGAACCTTTAGCTCTTCTGACGAGTGGCCACCCGCTTTCAGTGAACCTGCAAATGGAATCACGTTTAAGGCGATTGGGTGAACCCAAGGAGAGTTTGAAAGGTCGTTGCCAGCGGCAGAAAGTGAAGCGCGAACATCTTCGGTGTTTAGACCAAGAGTCGCGTCGTTGCCAACAACTGCAAGTTCGGCAGCCAGTTCATCGATGCCTGCAGCACCCGCACCTGAGACAGCCTGATAGCTAGACACAACGAGCTC
>JBEGKM010000013.1:0-11380 GCA_041184065.1 Actinomycetota bacterium | reverse complement strand
CACTTATGTTACGGACCCCGCCTTCAAGGCAACGTATGAGGCCTATGCCGAAGGGCTTGCCAAATATATTCAGACCGCCATCAACATTTGGGCCGAAGCAAACCTAAAGTAGTCTCGAAGCATGGGCGACGATCAGTATTTGGTGCTTTTCACGGTGATGAGCTTCACCGTTCTCAGCGCTGGCGCAATTGTGCTTAGCCTGATGACCCGTCTTGGTCGCGGCAACCGAGTTTTTGCGCTAATCATGGCCATATTCAGCATCGGCATGGGTGCATACTTGTGGTTCGAATTTGCCTTTGAGGGCCTCTTTATTGCAGTTCTGGGGCTGGTCGCGCTGGTGATTGCGGTATTGCCAAGCCGAAAGAAAAACTCGGATGAGTAAAGACAACCGCGATAAGCAGGGTCGGCTTAAGCGCGCGGTTTATGAAATGCCAGCCGATGTTAAGTTGGCGCTAGAGCAACGGGCCCTTCGAGCCGATTACGACCATAGACCTGCATATCAACGCAACGACTACCTGAGCTGGATTATTCGCGCGGGCCGGCCAGAGATTCGCTTGAAGCGCATGAATCAGATGCTAGACGAGCTTGAAAAAGGCGGGGTTTACATGCGCATGGATCACCCGGCTTCGAAAAAATAGGGTTTAAGAGTTCTCGATAGGAAAATTAAGGCGTGACCGCGTCGAGGCTTGACAGGTATGCCCTCCAGCCGCCAAATGAACTGATGTCTAGCGCCTCATCGGTTGCAATCGATTCGCAAAGGAACCCTGAGACCGCAGAGCCATCGGATAGCACAATTTTTCCAATCGCCATCGGCTGTGGAAGGCCGGCAACGAAAATGCCAAACTCCTTTGCGGGGAGTTTCCATACTTCTACGTCAATTGCAACACCCGCACCGTCGGGCACTCGCTGCAAGCCTGGCTTGGGTGGAACGGTTTCGAGTGCAAAAAGCCGATAGTCGTTTGCTGTCTGCATAGAAGCAACAAACTTGGCGTTCAAATCCACCAACTGATGGTTTAGAGGTTGACCCGAAAGATGTGCTCCGACGACCGCCAAGGCAATTAGATCGGCGGTCATTTTATTCGGCCAGCTTAGATGCGATTAGTGCCAGACGATTGTCCGAGAAGGCTTTACCAACCAACTGCACACCGAAGTGTTCTTCACCTACGCGTCCGGCCGGAAAGGCTATCGCCGCTAGGTCGAGCAGATTTGCAAAATTAGTGAATCTACCTAGGCGACTATTTGCTGTGATTGGTTCATCAATAAGGTCTTGAAGGGTTGGGTGATAGGTTGTCGTGGGCAGCAATATCGCATCAACTTCGTCAAACATTTGATCTGAGATGAGTCGCTTGGTTGCGAGCAAGTCAAAATCGGCATAAAGCTTGTGTGCGGGGATGTCTTTTGCCGATGAAATAATCGAGCCAACTGTTGGATCGACTTTGTCGAAATTTTCATCGATGAATTTTCCCACCGCCGTATATCGTTCGGCGACGAAAGCGCCGTCATAAAGCATTTGTGCAACCGTCAAAAGAGGCTCGATGTCGATTGGTATTGCCTCAAAGCCGAGCGGTTTCAACTTGCTCACTGTGGCATCAAACTGTTCTTGCCAGCCAGGAGCAAGCTCACCTAACTGGCCAACTTTAGGAATGCCAACCTTCTGCGAATCATTTGAGTTTGCCCCCTCGGGCAACTGACGTGAGTAGACGTCTTTCTTATCGAATTGTGCGGCAACATCGAACGCTCGCTGGGCTAATTCCAAGTCCCTTGCAAAAATAGTCACACAGTCCAGCGACCGGCACGCCGGAACAACACCAGCATTTGAAAGAAGACCCCGAGTTGGTTTGATGCCGAACAATCCATGCAGAGCAGCTGGAACTCGGCCCGAGCCTGCTGTGTCGGTTCCCAGTGAAAAATCGACGATTCCGAGGGCTACGGCAACAGCGGAGCCACTCGATGAACCTCCGGAAATTCGATCTGGCAAAAAGGCATGGCGAACGGCACCGTAGGGGCTTCTGACCCCCACCAATCCAGTCGCGAATTGGTCTAAGTTTGTGGCTCCCATCAAGATGGCACCGGCGTCTCTTAGCAAAGTGACTACGGTGGCGTCTTCTTCCTCGACGGATCCAAATGCCGGACAACCTGCAGTCGTGGCATAGCCCTTAATAGCTATGTTGCCTTTGGCGACGAAAATCTGGCCGGCAAGGGGTAGGTTCAGCCCTGCGTCGAGGTCGCGTTGAACGCGAGCTGCATCAGCCAGCACAGCTTCTTCAGATCGTAGATGAATCCAGATCTCTGGGCGATCAACTTGGGCATTGAGTGCAAAAGCCTCTTCGACTTTGTTTTGAATCCAACTCATGAAAACTACTTCCTTTCCAAAATTACGAGCACGCTAGAGGGGCTAACCATGTCTCCAGGCTTGACTAAGATTTGGCGAACGATTCCTGCCATCGGCGCCACCATTTGGGCCTCCATCTTCATCGCTTCAAGAGCAAGCAGTGGTTGGTTCTCGGCCACTACTTGACCAACCTCTACGTCAACTCGGAAGACGTTCGCATTGAAGGGGGCTTCAACAGCTTCGCAGCCAGCAGGAATTTCGACGTCGGCGGCTATTGCGGGTGCTTCGATTGAAGCCTGACGATCAAATTCTCCCGCGGCAGCCCAGTCAGAGCGCTCTCTGTCAAAGGCTTCACCTTGCACAGCTCTGAACTCAGCTATCGAAGCCGAATTTTCTGCTAGAAAGGCTTGATATTCTGCCATCGAGAATTCGCCGTCTTGAATGTCTAATTCAAGACGACCAGCAGCCATTTCTGCACGCAGTTCACTCAAACGCTCAGATGTGACGGGGTACCAGCGAATTCGGTCGAAGAACCGCAACAACCATGGAACACCATCTTCGAAGGATTTCCCCTGTCTCAAGGTTGACCAAATCTGAGTCGTCCGGCCGACAAATTGATACCCGCCAGGTCCTTCCATGCCATAGATGCACATGTAGGCGCCACCAATGCCAACCGCATTCTGAGGGGTCCAGGTTCGCGCTGGATTGTATTTTGTTGTCACGAGACGATGGCGCGGATCCAGTGGTGTTGCGACTGGTGCGCCCAAATATACGTCGCCTAGGCCAAGCACCAAATACTCCGCTTCGAAAACAGTTCTGAGCACGTCATCAACCGATTCGAGTCCGTTGATTCGCCTGATGAACTCGATGTTCCAAGGACACCAAGGTGCGTCGTCGCGAACGCCGTTCATGTAGCGTTCAATTGCTTCGCGAGTTGAAGGGTCATCCCAACTCAGAGGCAAGGAGACCGTTCGACTTGGCACTCGAAGATCTTTGGTTGCTGGAAGTTCAACTTCAACCAGAGAAATTGCCCGGACGAGGTCAGCGGTTGAAAGCGTGGCGGGATTGAAGTGAATTTGCAGTGAGCGAATGCCTGGCGTTAAATCTATGATGCCGGCAAGTTCTCCGGCTGACCTAAGTTCATCGACTCTGCTAGCCAAGGCGTGCACACGCATTCTTGATGCAAGGTCTAGAACCATATCGCCATATTCAACTAAGAGGTTGGCATCTCCGCTGCGTCGATAAGTTACCGATGGAAAGTCCTCGGTGGCTTGGCTAAACAGCAAAATGCCGCCGTCTTCGTTTGGTTGCCGGTCAGCTGTGGGCTCGTTCAGAGGCTCAAGGCGCAACTCGTTGGCTTGAAGTGAGGTAATTGGAATGAACCGAACCTTATCGCCGGGCCGTAGTTGCCCAAGCTTCCATAACTGACCGGTAGCAACGGTTGCTGGGCAGGTGAAACCACCAAGGCTCGGTCCATCAGGACCCAAAAGTATGGGAAGGTCTCCCGTGTAATCGACAGCGCCGATGGCATAGGCCGTGTCGTGAATGTTTGATGGGTGGAGGCCGGCCTCGCCCCCATCGGTTCTTGCCCACGTGGGTTTTGGGCCAACTAAACGCACGCCCGTGCGAGCAGAGTTGAAGTGAACTTCCCAATCGGTGGCGTAGAAGACTTCGAGATCTTGGTTTGTGAAAAACTCAGGCGCTGCGTGCGGCCCTTCTAGGGCGCCGATTTGCCAATTGTTAGAAAAAGTAGGCTGCTCCGCCAAGGGTATTGGCGCGCAAGGGAAAGCGGTTTCCTGCGAATTCAAATTGATTATGTCGCCAACACGAAGCGCCCTTCCACTGGCACCGCCTATTTCTCCAAGATCAAAGGTTGCAGACGATCCCATCACTAAGGGAACATCAAGACCGCCAGCGACAGCTAAGTAGGAACGCATTCCCACAGAGGGAGTGCCGATTTCGACAAGGTCGCCAGCCTGCAACTCAATCGGCTGCCACTGGGGCACAAGAGAGCCGTTTACCTTGAGGGGAGTTGGTGCGCCGGTGAGGCAGATTGTGGTTGCCGTGTGAAAACGAAGCGTTGGACCAGCCATCGTGATTTCGATTCCTGCAGCAGATTCTGGGTTTCCCAGTGAACGATTAGCTAGTTTGAACGACAGGTTATCCATTGGCCCCGACGGTGGAATTCCAACCGCCCAATAACCAACTCGACCTGGCCAGTCTTGGATAGTCGCAAGCATTCCAGCTTTAACTACCTCGAAACGGGGGCTGGTGTTTTGAATCGTCGCAAGAGTAGAAGTCGAATGGCTCGCCTTCAAGACCTCTTCGTTAGAGGCGATGGATCTCAACATTCCTAGGTTTGTTGCTATGCCGTCAACGCGACTCGCTTGCAAGGCACGCGATAGCTTTTGCCACGCTTGGTCGCGTGTGTCAGCGTGAACAATGACCTTTGCCAACATTGGGTCGTAGTAGTTGCTGACTTCAGCGCCGTCCTCAATCCAAGTGTCGACCCGGGCATCCAACGGATATAGGCTTCGGGTTATTGTTCCTGAACTCGGCAGATTTCCAAGGTCCGTATTTTCCGCATAGATTCTCGCTTCGACAGAGAATCCGCGAGGCTCCAAACGCTGGTTCATCATGCTGCTGTCGCCCTGTGCAAGATTCAGCATCCACTCAACTAGGTCGATGCCAAAGATCGATTCAGTGACCGGGTGCTCCACCTGAAGCCTCGTGTTGACCTCCAAGAAGGCAGCCTCTTGCCTTACAGGGTCGTAGATGAATTCAACCGTGCCGGCTGATCGATAGCTCACAGAAGCACAAAGCGCTCTAGAAGCTTGTGCGATTTTCTCCCTCAGTTCAGCGGGCAGGTCAGGAGCTGGCGCTTCCTCACAAACCTTTTGATTTCGACGCTGCAGTGAGCAATCGCGGTCTCCGATAGAGACAACCTCTCCGTTTCCATCGCCAAAAATCTGAACTTCAACATGCCTTGCGCCTATCACCAGTCGCTCGAGAAAGACTCCAGACGAAGCAAAACTGGCACCTGCGATTCGTCTGACGTTTTCCCAGGCGGTTGAAACCTCGGCAGCTGAATGACAGGCTTGCATTCCAATTCCGCCACCTCCGGCGGTTGCTTTCAGCATCACGGGGTAGCCAATTGATTCTGCGGCTTCCAGGGCCTCTTCTAAACTGTCGAGAAGGCCGGTGCCCGCCAATAGAGGAACCCCTGCCGACTGCGCAGCATCACGGGCGGTGTGCTTTGAACCGAAAACTTCAAGCTGTTCTGGCGTGGGCCCAACAAACTCGATTGAGTGTTCTTGGCAGGCACGAGCGAAATCTGCGTTCTCAGACAGAAAACCATAACCAGGATGAATTGCTCCAGCCCCGGTCTTCAATGCAGCATCAATTATCAGATCGGCTCTCAGATAACTGTCTGTTGCCGGCGCGGCTCCAAGTAAGACAGCCTGATCGGCAAGGCGAACATGCATCGCTCCACGATCTGCTTCTGAGAATACGGCGACTGTTTTTAGGCCGAGTTTTTTTGCGGTGCGAATGATGCGCACAGCGATTTCTCCTCGGTTGGCAATCAGAAGGGTGTCAAATTTGGGCATGATGGGTTCCTGACTAAAAATTGCCGTCGCTGATGATCATTTCGGCGCGAGTCGGCTCGAATCCGTTGCACGGGTTATTGATTTGAGGGCAGTTGCTTACCAACACAAAGGTGTCTTTGATAGCCCGAACCGAAACAGCCAAACCGGGTGCTGAGATTCCATCCACGATTCCTAGGGCACCATCGGGATCGACTGGCACGTTCATAAACCAGTTGATGTTTGAAACGAGATGTCTTTTGTCTAGACCGTGAACCGACCCTTCGGCCAGGAAATTTTCGACGCAAGCGTGTTGAGCGTAAGTGTGGAAACCGTAGCGAAGAGTGTTGCTCTCTTTTGAACAAGCTCCGCCCAGGGTGTCGTGGCTGCCGCAATCATCTGCAATGATCTCCATCAGGGGGTTTGACTCGTTGTCGCGAAGCACGCTGCCGGTGGTTAGGAAAATCGAGGACTGTTCTTGCAGGGTAGCCTGCGCGCTGTAGGCCAAAGTGGTGTCGACTGCGTCGTATGCCAAAAAGTCGATGGCCTGATTGCCGTCTAAATCAACGATTGTTAGCACTTGACCGCGCTTTATGGTTGCAGACCAAGGGCCACGCGGTGCAACAATTTCACGAGAGACAATCTCACCAAACATCGTCGGGTTTGCTGTCAGGTCTATTGAGCGGCTCATTTTGCGCCTTTCGCTGTCAAGTAGTTGGCGGTGTTGATAAATGCTCTGCGACCCTCTGGTGTTTTTACCCAGAGGGTGTCTTGATCGGTGGTGGCGCTACCGGGGGTGGCTTCAACCAAAAGCGGCGTAGAAATGAATTGGTCTCGCGAATCTAACGGGTGTGCGGTGTTGGCAATCAGCACAACCAAATTCATCTCTGCCTTGATGGTTACCTGAGCGCCAGCGGTTTGTCCTCCCACAAAAATGGGATTACCGTTCTCGCTAACTCGAACTCCTTTGAAGAAAGAAATTGAAGGAGCGATATCTTCTCGTCGCAAACCATGCTTAAGCCCGGCTAGCGCCAAAAGCTCTCGACCGGCAGGGCTTGAACTGTGAGCTGCACCTTGACCGTATCTTCGAACGTTGCGAGCCAGCGTGGAGGTGCCAAATAGCGTGTCGTGGTGAAGTGGTGAATCTGACGAAATCGACGCGAGTACGCGACCTTGGTCGCTGAGCAGTAGATAGCCGTCGGACATATAGACCTGCCATTGAACCTTCACGGTGTCGGCAACGTTAAGCCGTTCAGCCAGCAGGTCGGCATTGAAGACCAGAACATGCGCACATGCGTCTCCTTCAATGTCTGTTAGCTTGATTTCGGTGCCGCGAGAAACGTTCATGTGGCTGTAGTTGCCACCAGAGATCACCTCACGCCAGACAGTATCTGCGGGTGCTGGTCTGGTGGGCGAGCAAGCTACCGAAGTGCCTTCTTGTTCTCGCGCGTGAGCCTTCGCTCCGGCGGTGGTAGACGTTCCCGTAGAAGTCATCAAACTCTCCATTTTCTATCGCTTGATAGAAATACAACCCTAATTCAATGACAGATGAGTGTCGTGAATGTTAAACACTTGTAAAAAGACACGAATATCCAGATGGTACTTTTGATGACATGAGCAAGGTTCGTGGGCGTCCAAGAGTTTCGGGTGAATCAAAGACCGGTGTTGACACCGAGTCAGAAATTCTGCGAGCCGCCGCTTCGTTGTTTTGCACAGTTGGCTACACAGCCACCAGCACCAGACTCATCGCTGATACCGCGGGTCTTAGGCAAGCTTCGATTTACCACTATTTCAAAGCCAAACAAGACATCCTGCTTGCTCTTTTATTGCAAACCGTAACCCCTTCGCTTGATGCCGCAAATCGGTTGGCAAATGGTGTTCAATCGCCAAGTGCAAAATTGTGGGCACTTTGCTTTTTCGATTCGACACTGTTGTCTTCGGGCCCTGATAACTTGGGCGCGCTATACCTTTTGCCCGAAACCAATGATGCAAAGCTTGAGGATTTCAATAAACGTCGACGAGAACTGCAGTACACCTATGTGCGGTTGGTTGCCCAAGTACTTGAAAAAAGTGAAGCTGATTCAACATCACAGGCTTCGATGGTCATGGCGTTGGTTGAGAGTGTGATCTTGATTCGCAGGGATCAGACGGTGATCAACCTGGATGATCTCGCGCTGGAGATATCTGACTCGGCACTAAAGATTCTTGGACTCACAAAAGATGAAATCGAATTGGCAAAAAAAGATGCCGAAACATTCAGGTAGTTTTTCATACATCTTTCTTGCACAAATAATTTTTCGAAAAATCGCCGAAACAAATCGAGGTGAAGTTAACACGATCGTCGCATTAGCGAAAGAGATTTGAGACATCCACACGGCTAAATAGGGTTATCTGTCAACTGACCGAAAGTCGGTTGAGCACTAACTGTGGATGGGAAACTCGAATGATTATCTTTGGCGTGGGGCTTAGCGTTCTACTGATTTTGGTTGTCGGAATTATCGTTGCTCGCAAAGTGGACGGCGATAGCGCCAACTATTTAGTCGCCGGGCGATCACTCGGCATTCCATTGGTAGCAGTCTCAATCACCGCTGCCGCGGTAGACAGTAATGCGACAGTTGGAAACACCGACCTATCAGCTTCGTTTGGTTTTTGGTCCGGTGCTTCGCTGGCAATCGGTCTAGCTATCGCTCTTTTACTGACCGGCTTGTTTTTAGCGAAGCCGATGAACAGCTTGAAACTGTACACACTCGGTGACTTCTTCAGACGGCGCTATGGGCGCAAGGTCGAAGTAGGTTCTTCAATCTTCATGATTTTCTCGTTCATCATCCTTTTGGCTGGCAACCTCGTTGCGACCGGATTTTTGCTGGAGAGGTTCGCCGGCGTTCCCTATGAATGGGGTGTAGTCATCACCCTAGTTCTTGTGCTTGCCTATACCGTGGGCGGAGGCATTTTCTCTGACGCTTACACCGCAGCGATTCAAACCACCATCACCGTTATCGCATCCATATCTCTCATCGTTTGGGTTGCACTGAAGTATGGAATTGTCATCCCAGAGGGAATGGGCCCCTTTGACTTTGAACAGCTAACCGACCCAGCCGTAGGAGCCCCAATCAACTGGGCAACTCTAATTTCGCTCGGAATCGGTGACCTGGTGGCAATCGACTTTATGCAGCGCATTTTCTCTGCAAAATCACCAAAGGTTGCCCAGAAGGCTTGTTTCTACGGTGCAGCCGGAACGTTAGTTATCGGCGTGATCTTTGCCCTGGTCGCTCTTACGGCCTCAGCTGTCTTGGGGCTCTCAATGGAGGACGGCCCGATCCTCTTCACCTTGCTTGGTGACTACGCACCTCCTCTATTGGCTGTGCTTGTGTTGTCGGGAATTGTTGCCGCGTCATTCTCAACAGCATCTGGTGCGATTTTGGCAACCTCGGCGATTGCCGTCAGAAACATTGCCGGTGTTCGTCGCATTCACAGTGGAGCTGGCCCTGACCCTCTGCTGCGTTGGACAAGAGTCGCCATGGTGCCAATCTCGATCCTTGCTGCCTTGATTGCAATCCGAGTAAGTCAAACCGGAATTTTGTTGACTCTCGCCTTCGACATCATGTTGGCAAGCCTCGCTGCCCCATTGATTTTGGGACTCTTCTGGAAGCGACCTGGAGCCACTGCCGTTATCTATGGAGGCCTGGCCGGTTTGTTGGTTCGCGTGATTCTGCTTGTACTAACTCCGACCATGTATGGCGTGCCAAACGACTTGTTTTACATTGAAAACCCAGGTGTCACTGCGGCATTGGATGGTTGGTCGACCATGATCGCTGCCGCGGCTGGCATCGGCACATACGTTCTTGTCGGCCTGTTGCTTCCGCGAACTAAAGAGGAACAGGCTCAAGAGTTGGCTGTTGAAGAGGAATTTTCGAAAGAGCAAGAGGAGCTTCTAAAGCCAATCGGCGCTTAGTCGAGGTAATGAAACTGGGCCCAACTTCTCTCTTTTGGTTGGGCCCAGTTTGATTAGACAGTTGAATCGACGTGAAACAATAGAACCATGACTGCACACACTTCAGTAGCGACCATTAACACCAACCATGGCGCCATCAAAATCAACCTTTTCGGTAACCACGCCCCTAAGACTGTCGAGAACTTCGAGGGTCTAGCAACCGGCTCAATCGAGTGGCGCGACCCTCGCACCGGCGACAAGCAGGTCGGCAAGCCGCTATACAACGGCGTTATTTTTCACCGCATTATTCAGCAGTTCATGCTGCAGGGTGGCGACCCAACCGGCACCGGTATGGGTGGCCCTGGCTACCAGTTCGGTGACGAAATTCACCCAGAACTAAACTTCAACGAGCCTTTCAAGCTAGCTATGGCAAACGCCGGACCTGGCACCAACGGTTCACAGTTCTTCATCACCACCGCACCAACCACCTGGTTGTTTGGCAAGCACACCGTTTTTGGCGAGGTTGCCGACGAGGCATCAAAGGCTGTTTGCTTGGCAATCGAGGGTGTTGACACCGATGGTCGCGACAAGCCTCTTGCCGATGTTGCTATCGAATCAATCACCATCGAGAAGGCCTAGTCTTCTTGCGCAACATCTTTAAGCAAAGCCCGGCCCGAGTAACCCTCGGGCTGGTTTTGCTTAACCTGGCCATCTGGGTTTTGCAGATTCTGCCGGGCGCAACCCTGACTAATCAGTTGGCCTTTGTGCCGCTGTCGGTTTATTCAGAGCCATGGCGCATGATCACCGCCGGCTTTGCACACAGCGAATCGAACCCGCTGCACGTTTTGCTAAACATGTATTCGCTTTACATCTTCGGTTCGGTTCTTGAGCCGCTGCTTGGCCGCGTGCGTTTTCTCGCGGTGTGGTTGCTGTCGATCTTTGGTGGCTCGGTCGCCGTGATGTATCTGAACACCCCAGACACCTGGGTGCTTGGCGCTTCATCTGGCGTGTTTGGCTTGATGGCTGCATATTTTGTAGTTCTTCGCGCCGTTGGTCAAAATTCTCGCGGTTTGATGGGCTTAATTGCCATTAACTTGGCGTTTGGTTTTTTCATGCCGGGCGTGAGCTGGCAGGCACACCTTGGTGGGTTGCTCGCTGGTGGTGCTCTGACTGCGGTTTATGCGCAGGGCAAGAGCAAGCGCGCGCAGCTGGTTGGTGCAATCGCCGTGGCCCTTATTTTTGTGGCACTCACCTGGTATCGCATGCAAACCATGCTGCTTGGCTAAACAGGCTTAAAGCAAAACCGCCCGGCCAAAGCCGAGCGGTTTTTGTAATTCTTGGCTGATTACTTCCAGCGGGTAGACATCATGAAACCGACCATGGCGATGCCGAAGCCGATCAAGATGTTCCAGTTCTCAAGGTTCCAAGGGGTGCCCGCACCCAATGGGAACTGTGCGCTGGTTACGTAGTAGGTGATGATCCAAACTAGACCGAGCAACATGAAGCCGAACATCAGTGGCTTAAACCAAACCG
>JBEGKM010000012.1:0-11391 GCA_041184065.1 Actinomycetota bacterium | reverse complement strand
ACTACGGATCAGAAGGTTGGGGGTTCGAGTCCCTCCAAGCGCACTAAAACCCCACAGGTTCTCACGACATGTGGGGTTTTTTCATTTAAGACCCACGCGCTAATACACTTTGACCATGCCCAAATTAAGTCACATGCTTTGGTTCGATGGCCAGGCTGAAGAAGCAGTCACCCTGTACACGAGTCTCTTTGAGAACTCGAAAGTGTTGAACGTTTCCTGTCGGCCCGATGGCACAGTATTTACCGTTGAATTTGAACTAATGGGCAACAAGTACACGGCTCTAAACGGCGGCGACTATTTCAAATTCAGCGAAGCCTTTTCGATCATGGTGCATTGTGAAGTGCAAGCCGAGGTCGACTATTACTGGGATGCGCTAACCGTCGACGGTGGCGAACCCGGCCGGTGTGGTTGGCTGAAAGACAAGTTTGGTCTTTCATGGCAGATCATTCCAAAGCAGCTCGATCTTTGCCTGAATCACCCAGACCCAGAGAAAGCTGCGGCTGCTATGGCCGCCATGATGGGAATGAACAAACTCATCGTTAGCGAATTAGAAGCGGCAATTAGGTAGCGAAATGCAAGCTCACTGGGCAGCGAGGCTAAGGAACCTCTATCGCCACGGTCTAAAAATGGCCTGGATCACAGTTGGCACAAGTGTTCTGGCCATACTGCTGCAAAGCTGCAATATTTTTGCTGCCGAATCAGCTTGCATAGCTTTCGGGGGCGCAATCCCAGTGGTCGCGTTCATCACTTTTTTCACCGGGCTCATTGCGGTTTGGGGCATGAACTGGGCTTACAAAATGGCCAAGTCGTTAGTCGAATTGGTCGACGAAGATTCTGCACGCGCCGCGATAGCCTATTCGCGATTGTGGACCTTTCAATCTAACGCTGGCGCGGTTGTCACAACTGGAGCGGTGGTGATGATTCCACTCGCAATCCCCGCACTGATGATGGGCTTGGCGGGGGCAATCGGGGTGTTTGCTCTTTTTGGTGGCGCTTGGTTGCATTTCAAGGCCCGCAAAATTAATCGAGAAATCGCTGCCCAAAGGGACGTCGATTCGAACCGAGAAACTTCTGGTGAGGTTCAAAAAGTAAAGAGTGCGGGAATTGCGCCCTTGGTTGTCGCCGCTGCGTTATTGCTGATAAATGTGATGATCGAAATTAGTTTCACTAATGATCTTCGGGCGATCCCCACTTTTTTCAACGCTCAATCAACCACAAACTCATTCGTGAGTATGTCAATGGGGCTGTCTGGCGTTTTCGACGTTTTGGTGTTTAGCGTCATTGGCCTAACCATGCTTATCTATTCCATAGTCATCCGAAAGCGCATGCCCCGAAAACGTTTGCTAGTCATCACCGCGCTCACAGTTGCCCAGCTGGTATTAGTTCAGGGAACCCTTGCTCCTGTTTTAGCTAGGGCCCTTGGCCCAAGCGCTGCAGGGTCCAATCTTAGAAATCAGATGAATGAGTCGGCACAAACCATGGATTGGGTTCAAGACCTGACTTTGCCCGAAGGCTTTAGTGCGCTTGACCAAAATGCAATTCAAGAAGAGGTAAACAGTCTTTGGGTAGCGCAGAGCGTTCCACTCAAGTCGTCGTCGTTCGAGCAAATCTGCTCGAGAATAATTGACTTTGCTAACAACCTGGGCGCGAACAAGTGGGTCGAGAAGGCCGGCGCAACCAAGGGTTACACCAGTGAAGTCAGCAAAACCCAGTCGGCGTGCATGCGTGCTTTAGATGGCTATCCCAAGTTGAAGGTTCAGCGGCAAACTGTCACTTCACCAGACTTCATTTTGGCTGGCAAGGCTGTCGGAGGTGCGGGCAGCCCGATCGCCCTAAAACTAAATCTTCTGAAGCAAGGCAGTTCGGGAGATTTTCCTAACACTTGGATTTATGAATTATCCGTTTACACGACATACAACGAAGACCCCCTGACTCTAGACGGAGGGCTCTCTAAGGGAACTGTTGAGATAAACGATCTGCTGACACTGATTGCTCAGGAACGTTTGTCAGCGCCCGAACGTAATCCGACTGAACCCGCATTCGTGAGAGAGATTTTGACGTCTTACCATCACGAAATGAAAATCAAGGTTGTTGAATCGAAGCCGGGCGTTGCCAACCGCTTAGATCTAACTAACTCAGATGGCGTTCACATGTGCCTTGCAATCGACCCGTGGGATGCCGAGCACGAAGGAATCGAAGACCCGGGTTTTGGCTATGGCCTTGGCTTTATGGGTGACCTAAAAGTGCTCAAGGGGTTCGGCGTTGCTGTTGAGGGCGGCTGCTAACCGTGATCTGGCAGCAGCAGGGCAAATAATGACTTACGTGAAGATGGACATCGCGCGCGACCCGAGTGAGATTTTGACCGACCACTTTGACGGGCTGCATTCAGGCGGTGGCAGAAGTTCGATTCGAGGTGGTCAAACCGCTGCTAACGAGGCATTGGCGAATCTAGACATCACCGGATATGCCAAAAAACGCTCTGAGGTTTTGCCGGTCAGCCGCCGCGGCGCGAGTGTGCTGTCGCCATACATTCGCCACAATCTGTTGACCCTCAAGCAGGTCTGGAATCAGGTTTCGACGAGCCCTTATGAAGATCGTGAAAAATTTCGTGATGAGCTGATGTGGCAAGAATATGCTCGGCATCTTTATGCGCGCATTGGCACCAGACTTTTTGAAGACCTAAGGTTTGAGCAGACCAAGAACCAATTGGGACACGGTTGGCAGGGCCAAATGGCCTGCGTGAATTCTGTGGTCGATGAATTGATGACCGACGGCTGGCTGGTAAACCAGACCCGCATGTGGTTGGCGTCACACTGGACTGTTCGAAATGGCATGCACTGGCTTGAGGGCCAAGAGGCTATGTATCGAGAGTTAATAGATGGTTCACGCGCTGCTAACCTGTTGGGTTGGCAATGGACTGTTGGCTCGGGCACAGGCAAGCCCTATGGCTTTGCACGTTGGCAAGTTGAGAAACGAGCACCCGGGCTGTGCACTGCTTGCCCGCTAAGCAAGGCTTGCCCGATTCAAAATTTTCCCGAAGAACAGGTGCTGTTTTCTACACCAACCGACCAATTGCTTGCTTTCGACCCCAACCCTCAGATGACGGCAGGGCCAATTGAGCCCATCAAGAAATTTGAACCCGAGATTGTTCTTCTCACCGTCGATTCTTTGGGCGATGCCGACCCAGCTCTAAGTGCCAACCCAGACCTGCCAGTGGCATTTGTGTTCAATGAGAAAGCATTGGCAAAACTGCAGCTTTCATCTAAGCGCATCTACTTTTATCTTGAGACTCTTCAAGATTTGGCCACGCGCCGAAACCTGAGCGTTTTTATTGGCGACCCGGTTAGGTTCGCCGACGACAACCCGGTGGCTATGACTTTTGCCCCGGTGCCTAGTTTTGCTAAGTTCAAAAACATCGCAGAGCTTCATCCGTTTGATTGGTTGAAGCAACCACATGGTGGTTCGGTCAAGTCTTTTAGCGCATGGCGTGCGGCCAAGTAGCCTCAAAATATGTTGACTGCAGGCGTTGATTTAGCGGCCGAGCCCAAGGGCACGGCGATTGCCGTTATCGATTGGTCTCTCGGTGCTGCCAAGTTGGTTGATCTAAATGTCAACGTGGCAGACCAGTCCATTGTTGATATCGCGTCGAACGTTGAAAAACTTGGCATCGATTGCGCCCTTGGCTGGCCGGTCGAATTTGTTGATTTCTTGCTAAAGAACAACCGAGCTAAACCGTCTGCAAATGCCTTTGATGGCGGCATCGAAATGCGAAGGCGCATGGCCTATCGCGAAACAGACCGTCAGGTGCACAGCGTTACCGGCCGCTGGCCGCTGAGCGTTTCGACTGATCGCTTGGGCATGACGGCCCTTCGATGCGCCGGCCTGCTTTCGCAAATCGCGGCCTCAGGCGTAGACGTTGATCGGTCGGGTTCGGGCCGAGTCGTCGAGATTTACCCGGCGGCATCGCTTCGCATTTGGGGCATCGATTCATCTGGTTATCGAGCTTCGAGTGATGTGCGTGCAAGTTTGCTCGAAACTCTCAAAGGCTTGGCGCCTTGGTTAGATTTGGCTGATTATTCATCCTTGATGATTGACTCATGTGACGCCTTTGACGCCGTTATTGCTGCTCTGGCAACCCGGGCGGCCGCGCTTGGCAATTACGTTGCACCCAGTCAAAGTCAGCTCGAGGTTGCAAAAATAGAAGGATGGGTGGCCTTGCCAACCTCGCCTTTGGCAGAATTGTGCTTATGAAGCCACCATCAATTCACATTCGCGCATTTCTAACCTGGCTGGCGATTTTTCCGCTGGTCCTGATCTGCTTCGTGACCGTGCTGCCACTAATGGAGGGCGCTCCGGCGCCGCTTAGAGTTCTGGTGCTCACGATTATCGTCGTGCCAACCGCTGTTTACTTGGTGGTGCCAAACCTGATGAAGCTTTACCTTCGAATAATCAACAACCGCAGCTAACCGCAGCAATACACTAAAACCATGAGCAAGATTGTGCTGTGGGCATCGGACTTAGCGGCCCAAATTGAGTTCTACTCCCAGCTCTTGAATGTCGAGCCCGGCTTTGTGGGCGACGGTTTCGCCGAGGTCTCAAGTGAATTGAATTCGGTGCTTCTGCATGTGTTGCCAGAAGAATATCGGGCGGTCACCCCGCTCACCGCCCAGTTAACTCCCCAAACCGAAGTGGCCATGAAGCCGGTATTCACCGTTGATGATTTGGCGGCGACCGAGAGGCGTATCGCTGGCACCCTCGGCACATTTTCTGCAGGCACGATCAGTTACGGCAATTTCACTTACCAGGATGTTGTAGATCCTGAAGGCAACGTTATTCAGTTGCAGCAGCTGCTCGGCTGATTGGTTAGAGAAGCGCTCTAACCTCAACCTTGCGATTGCAGGCCTTTGAGCCCTCGGCTGCCAAAGCCTGTGCTTGCTCTCGGCTTTCGGCTGAGATGATCCAAAAGCCGCTCTGAAACTCTTCATTGTTGTTGACCGGCCCAGCGATTGTGATGCCGGCATCAGCTCGGTTATCGATCGTTGTTGCTGTGGTCGGTGCCGCCACCCCGCAGGCAAAAATCCAGTGCCCGTTGTCGCTCAGCTTGTTGTTGAATGCATCGATAGCCACCATCTCGTTGCCTGTGCCTGAGTTGCTCTCGGTGTCGATTACTGAAATCAAAAATCTCATGGGCTAATTCTCTTGCACAGATGTCAGATTCCTTTACTTTGTCGCTGCCTAGGCCTATCATCTAGGTAATTGCACACGCGTTGCACACGGAGGTTATTTATGGCTGCCATCACTGTCGGTTTTGCTATCGCCGAAGAAGACCGGGCTCAGCTCGAAGAGTTGGTCAACTTTTATGCAGCTGGCAACCGGTCAGAATTTCTGCGAATGGCCATGCAGCGCATGGCACGCGACCGCTTTGCAAATAGGTTGAGCCAAATTCAAAACCTGGCTCACGAAGAGCTTCAGGGGCGACTTTTCTCAACCGAAGAAGTTTTGAAAATGGTCAAAGAGGCAAATGCCTAACTCTCTTAGGGTTGTCTTCGACGTCAATGTCTTCATTGATGCGCTGGTTGGTCGCCGGTCTACATTTCCGGTCATCGAAGAACTTCCTCCCACCTCTGGCAATTGGGCGGCAGACTGTATTTCTCTCGCTTTTGACGGGGCTGACTTTCAGCTTTACTGCTCGCCGCACATCATCAATAACATGGCACGTGTTTTTCGAGCACACATGGGTCTGTCAGACAACTTCGTAGCCATAAGCGTCGAGGCGGTGTCCGACATCGTGCACCAGTCGGGCGGTTCGATTCTTGAGCCAAAAAGACACACGACTGAGAGCAAAGATTTCGAAGACAATCTCATTCTCGACTTAATGATTGCTGTAAATGCAGATGTCTTGGTAACTAACGACCAGGGTTTGCTAAACATGACCCCTTGGCATGGTCGGCTGATTATGCATCCCCAACAGTTCGTTGAGCGCGTTGTGCGTGCTCGCACCCGCAAGAGTATTTGACCCAGCGCTAAACTCAAAGCATGCCGCCTGTTGCCAAAACCAAGAATGGGTTCGAACCCAAGATCTGTGAGCGCTGCGGCCTGCCATTTGAGTGGCGCAAAAAGTGGGCAAAAGACTGGCAAAACGTGAAGTACTGTTCACAAAAGTGCAAGGGCTAACCAAACATGGATTCTCTGAATCGGCACGAAGACTATGGGCAAGAGGCACTCGATGAGACCCATCTTTTGGCCGACCCAATCGAGCAGTTCAAACTGTGGCTGGTTGAGGCCGAAGCAGCTGAAATCTATGAGCCAAACGCATTCGTGCTTGGCACAATCGACTCAAAAAACCAGCCAAACGCACGCACGGTGTTGTTGAAGGGTGTTGACGACCTCGGCTTCTTTTTTGCCACCAACTATCTTTCCCGCAAGGGCGAGGCGTTGGCCGCTAACCCCAATGCAAGTGCGGTGTTCGGCTGGTATTCGATGTATCGCCAGGTGCTCATCGAAGGTGTTGCGCACCAGGTGCCGGCAGCCGATTCTGACGAGTATTTTCATTCTCGACCACACGAGTCGCAGGTGGCAGCCTGGTCAAGCCACCAATCACAGCCAATCGAAAACCGCGCTGCTTTAGATGCCCAGTTTGAGCAGGCTCTAGAGCGATTTAAGAACACCAATGTGCCAAGGCCAGATTATTGGGGCGGCTATCGAATTGTGCCAACCAGAATCGAGTTTTGGAAGGGCCGGTCTAATCGCATGCACGACCGCATCGCATTCACCCGTGACCTCAACTTGAATGGCACAACAACCGCCTGGACCATCGAGCGCCTGCAGCCCTAGGGCACGGGGTCAGCAACTATCGTTGAACCATGACTGGTCGAATTCTTTATGTGCCGTTTGACCATCTGAACTCGGAGCACGGCGTTCTTAAAGATGCAAACAAAGAGCTTGATCACGTTGTTTTGGCGCAAAGTCAGCGCATGTTCGAAGGCCGCCCCTGGCACCCAGAGCGGCTCTTCTTTTTAGTTTCTTCGGCTAGGCACTTTGCCCAAGCACTTAGCGCGGCTGGTTTCAAGGTGAGTTACATTAAGGCCGCAACCACAATCGATGGGCTCAAGCAAGCCCAGCTAGAACTTGGGCGTTTGCCAATCTGGTCTGCCGAGCCCTCGTCGTTCGTGCAGTTCAAACAGCTCAAAGAATTCGGTGTCAACTACGTTCCAAACGACCTATTTCTAACCTCGCGCAGTGACTTTGCCCTGTGGGCCGAGCGTCAAAAGTCTTTTGTAATGGAGAACTTCTATCGCGCTCAGCGCGTGCGACTTGGCATTCTGGTGAACGGCGGCGAGCCCGAGGGCGGTCGCTGGAACTTTGACGCCGATAACCGACTGCCCCCGCCAAAGAACTACAACTGGCCACCATATCTCGAGCACAGCCGAGACGAAATCGACCTCGAGGTCGCAGCCGAACTAGGCATGAAACCCACCAACACCTGGGCAACAACCCGGGCTGGTGCGATGGCGCAACTAGCCAATTTCATCGAGCATCACCTCGACGGTTTTGGTCCTTACGAAGATGCCATCACCAGCGAAAACTGGGCGCTTCATCACTCGCTTCTAAGCCCATATTTGAACAACGGATTGCTGCATGCGCACCAAGTAGTTGAGGCAGTGGTAGACGCCTATCGTGCTGGCACCGCCCGAATCGAATCTGTTGAGGCATTCGTTCGCCAGGTAATCGGTTGGCGTGAATACATCAACGGAATGTATTGGTTCTTGGGGGAGGACTACAAGAATCGAAACGGGCTAGGTGCAAATCGAAAATTGCTACCCCTTTTTAGTGACAGTTCAAAAACCAAAATGAATTGTGTGAAGGCTGTGGTTGGCGATGTCGAGCAGCGAGCTTGGGCTCACCACATACCGAGATTGATGGTGCTCAGCAATCTTGCGCTGGTGACCGGAACAAACCCTCAAGAATTTTTAAATTGGATGCGCGAGCAGTTCATTGACGCAGCCGAATGGGTGATGGTGCCAAACATCATCGGCATGGGTGTGCACGCCGATGGTGGGCAGCTGATGACCAAGCCCTATGCCGCCGGCGGTGCCTATCTTTCGCGCATGACAAACCACTGCAAGGGGTGCGCTTATGACCCCAAACTTAGGGTCGGCGAAGCCGCTTGCCCCTTCACAACCCTCTATTGGGATTTTCTGGATCGCCACAAAGAAACATTCGCCAAGAACCACCGCATGTTTCAACAGATCAACGGGCTAAAGCGCCTAAGTGATTTGCCAGAGCTTCGAGTGCGTGCGCAGCAAGTGCTCGAGGGGCTTGAACACGGGAGCGTCTAGCGTTTGACCGATATTCGAATCATGCAAAACAAAACTTGGTATGACCCTTGTGGATGCCTTATTTGATGACTGGTTGTTAGCCTGAAACAAAGGAGTTTCAATGACGCAACTTACTGATCGAATCGTGACGCTGGGCCTAAGTGGCGGGCCCAAGTTAACCGTTGATGGCGCTAAGCCTGCGCTCGCACTAGTGGTGAGCGGGCGAACATATTTGGTTGATTGCGGCTACGAAACCGCCAAGCAACTCGTTGCCAGTGGCCTCGGGTTTTCCGGTTTGCACAACATCTTCGTCACCCACAATCACCTCGACCACACCTCGGGCATCCTTGGTGTTTTGGTGCACGGATGGACAAACCTCGGCAGTGAGCTGCCTAAGACCATCAACCTTTGGGGGCCATCGCCTGCAGATCGCCTCAAGCATCTAGGTCAGTCTCTGCATTCGCACGACATAGACAACTACATCACCGGTGGCGGTTTCGGCCCTTTTCCGACGCTTGAAACCCACGATGTGGTTCAAACCGGTGAAACGATATTTCAGGTGATGCAAGACGACCTTGTTCGGGTAACGGCAACCAAGGTTTTTCACGGCTCTGAACTCAAAGACTCTTTTGCCTTCAGGTTCGACATCAAGGCCACTGGCAAGTCGGTCGTTTTTTCGGGTGACACCGCTGCCCCCGATTCCAATCTGATCGCCCTCGCCAAAGACTGCGACTTTTTGGTTCACGAGGTTCAAGACAACGACATGGTTGAACGAGTCGTGAGTCGCCTGCCAGAGGTTCGGCAAAATGACCTGCGCAATCACCTGCTATCGAGCCACTCGAGCGTTGAAGACCTGCCGGGCGTGGCACTGGCAGCCAATGCCAAAAACCTCGTGTTTAGTCACTACACGCCATTGCCACAGCCACCTCAGGTCTACCTTGAAAAGGCAACCAAGGCGGCGGCGAAGATCGGCTACACTGGTCGCATCATCGCGCCTACTGAGCTTGATGTGATTGAAATCTGAGGATGCCTATGAGCGATGGCAACAGATATCCGAAGAGCGTTTTTGGTGTTGGCGGCGAGCCAGACCCTAGGTTCACATTGGCCAATGAGCGCACGTTCTTGTCTTGGATTAGAACTGCCCTTGCCATAATCGCTGCAGGTGTTGCCATTGAAGAGCTGCAGGTTGGCGACAACCCGATGCTTCGAACTCTCGCTGCGCTCTTGATGATTCTCGGTGGCGCAGTAATGGCCGTTTACGCTTTCTACCGCTGGAAGAAATCTGAGCGGGCGATGCGCGAGCAAAAGCCTCTGCCGGCATTCAAAGCGGGTGCGGTAGTTTCGGGACTAACTGCGGTTGCCGCAATCGCCGTGGTCTTGCTGCTACTCATCTAGAAGCGGTTTCCACCCAGATTAGCTAGCTAAGTGGCAAGCAACCTTGATGCCATCTAGGTCGCGCAGAGCTGGCACATTCGATGCACACAACTGCGTGGCAATCGGGCAGCGCGCAACAAACGGGCAACCGGTGCCTTCATCCTTGATGTGATTCTTGTTCGAAATTTGCAGGGTCTGCCAGTGTTCGCGACGCACCTTTTGCTGGTGCGGGTTTGGCACCGGGGCAGCCGAGGTCAAAGTCTGGGTGTATGGGTGCTTTGGCGCAACAACTACTCGCTCAACGTCGCCATTTTCCATGATTCGACCCTTGTAAAGCACCACTGTGGTGTCTGACAAGAAACGCACAACATCGAGATCGTGGGCGATGAACAAGAAGCCAACGTCTTCGCTCTGCGATAGGTCGGCAAGCAGGTTCAAAACCTGGGCCTGAGTTGATAGGTCAAGTGCGCTAACCGGCTCATCAAGCACAATCAGCTTTGGCTTCACAATCAAGGCACGGGCAATTGCAATTCGCTGGCGCTGGCCACCCGAAAAGTTGCGCGGGTAACGATCGGCGGCCTCGGGGTTCAAGCCAACCTTGCCCAAAACCTCGCGAGCTCGCTCGAGAGCTACCTCGCGCTTTACGCCTGCCACAGTTAGCGGCTCAATCAGGGTTTCGCCAACGGTTAGCGCAGGGTTGATCGATGAATATGGGTCTTGAAAAACCACGCGAATACCCGCGGCAGTCTTTTGGCGCTTCTTGATCGAGTCGTGGGTGATGTCGGTGCCCAAGAACTTGACCGAACCAGACTTGACCTTTTCAAGACCGAGAATTGCCTTGCCGATGGTCGATTTGCCAGAGCCAGATTCACCAACCAGGCCAACAACCTGGCCCGGCATGATGGTGAATGAAACATCTGAAACAGCAGTGAAAGCCTTTTTGCCGGTGCCATATTGAACGGCTAGGTCGGTTACTTCGAGAAGTGGTGTCGTTGACATTTTTATACCTAGTTCTTCTTAGTCTCTGACAGGTTTAGCTCGCCCAATCTCAGGCACTGAACCGTGCCATTTGAGTGAGCTGGCGCAATCTTTAGCGGCTGCTTGCAAACCTCGGTGGCAAAGTCGCAGCGAGCTGCGAAGCGGCAAGATGGGGTCCAATCCCAAGCTGCCGGCACTGTGCCTTCAATTGAGGTGAGGCGCTCTGGCATCTTTTCACCCGCGTTAAAGTGGGGGTCTGCGCCAAGCAATGCTGCGGTGTATGGATGAGCTGGGCTCAACAGAACTTCGGCAGTTGGGCCCGATTCAATGACCTGGCCGGCATACATAACGGCAACCTTGTCGGCGATGTCGGCAACTACACCAAGGTTGTGAGTAACAACCACCATGGCCATGCCGCGATCAGCAACCAGCGCGCGAAGCAGGTCAAGAATTTCGGCCTGAATGGTTACGTCTAGAGCAGTGGTTGGTTCGTCGGCGATCAAAAGTTTTGGGTTTCCGGTTAGGGCCAGAGCAATCGCTACGCGCTGTGCCATTCCACCAGAAAGCTGGTGAGGGTAAGACTTCATCACGCGCTCAGGCGCAACAATGCCAACTTGGCGAAGCAACTCGGTTGCCTCGGCTCGGGCTTCGGCTTTGCTCATTCCACGGATGCGGCGCAGCGGGTAAACCAACTGGTGCGAAACAGTGAACATTGGGTCAA
>JBEGKM010000011.1:0-12655 GCA_041184065.1 Actinomycetota bacterium | reverse complement strand
GCAGCCAAGTGCAAGTAGGTGAACAGAACCTGGTCACGACGAAGCAGGCCGTACTCGGCGGCAATTGGTTCTTTGACCTTAAGCAGCAGGTCGCCCTTAGCCCAAACCTCTTCGGCGCTTGGCAAAATCGTTGCGCCTTCGGCCTTATAAACATCATCGGTGAAACCCGAACCAATGCCAGCGCCTGCCTGGATGAACACTTCGTGGCCACGACGAACAAGTTCGTGCACACCAGCCGGCGTAATCGCAACGCGGTTTTCGTTGTTCTTGATCTCGGTTGGAATACCTACACGCATTTCGCGCTCCTTCGTTTGACGTTTCTATTGGAAAGTTTGCAGAAGTTTCATTACAAACAGGTAAATTCCGCACAATCTTCGGAATATGTCGTAATTTAGTTAATAATTTCGTAGACAGAGGGAAAAATGACTAACCAATCGAAGAATCTGCTGAGCAAGGTTGAGCTCGACGAAATTGATCATGACCTTATTCGCCTGCTAACCCAAAACGCTCGCACCACAAACGCAGACCTGGCTGCGACAGTCGGTATCGCCGCATCTACCTGCATCACTCGAGTGCGCTCTTTGCTAGATCGCGGCGTGATCACCGGTTTCTCGGCGAATGTCGAACCGGCCGCACTTGGCCTTGGCACACAAGTGCTAATTTCGGTTACTCTGCGAGCCGGCGCAAGAGCCCATCTCAGCGATTTCATGAACGATATGCGTCAGCGCCCCGAAGTCATCCAAGTTTTCTTTTTGGGCGGCGCCGAAGACTTTATCGTGCACCTTGCCGTGGCCAACCCCGATGAAGTGCGTGAGTTCGTTCTCGAAAACCTGTCAAATAATGCCACGGTGGCCTCAACGCGCACCAACCTGGTGTTCGAGCACTTTCACAAGGGGCCAGCAGTTTAGATTGCTCTAAACTTAAGAACTATGACTAAAGTTCTTGCATCTCTACCCGTTGGTGAAAAAGTTGGCATCGCATTCTCAGGTGGCCTAGACACCTCGGTTGCAGTTGCCTGGATGCGCGAACACGGCGCGATTCCTTACGCCTACACGGCAGACCTTGGTCAGTACGACGAGGACGACATCGACTCGATTCCCTCTCGCGCGACCATCTATGGCGCCGAAGCTGGTCGTTTGATCGACTGCCGTGCGTCACTTGCCGAAGAGGGCCTTGCAGCCATCGCCTGCGGCGCTTTTCACATTCGCACCGGTGGCAAGGTTTACTTCAACACCACTCCCCTTGGTCGAGTTGTTACAGGAACAATGCTGGTTCGCGCAATGCACGAAGACGGCGTCGAAATCTGGGGCGACGGTTCAACCTACAAGGGCAACGACATTGAGCGCTTCTATCGCTACGGTCTACTAGCAAACCCAAACCTTCGCGTTTACAAGCCTTGGCTCGACGCCGACTTTGTTGAAGAACTTGGTGGCCGCCATGAGATGAGCGAGTGGCTGCTCGCTCGCGACCTGCCATACCGCGCATCACAAGAGAAGGCCTATTCGACCGATGCCAACATGCTTGGTGCCACTCACGAGGCCAAAACTCTTGAGCACCTAAACACCTCTTATGAAATCGTCGAGCCGATTATGGGCGTGAAGTTCTGGGACCCATCGGTTGAGATCGCGACCGAAGACGTAACCATCAAGTTTGTTCAGGGTCGCCCGGTTGCCATCAACGGCGAGAGCCTGCCAAGCGCAGTCGACATCATCATGAAGGCAAACGAAATCGGTGGCCGTCACGGTCTTGGCATGTCAGACCAGATCGAAAACCGCATCATCGAGGCTAAGAGCCGTGGCATTTACGAAGCACCGGGAATGGCCCTGATTCACATCGCCTATGAGCGTCTATTGACCGCGATTCACAACGAAGACACCATGGCCGCATATGCTGCCGAGGGTCGTCGCATGGGCCGCTTGTTGTATGAAGGTCGCTGGCTAGACCCACAGACTCTCATGCTGCGCGAATCGCTAACCAAATGGGTGGCTTCGGCGGTAAATGGTTCGGTCACTTTGCGTCTTCGTCGTGGCGACGACTACACAATCGTCAACACCGAGGGTGAAAACTTTAGCTACCACCCAGAGAAGCTCTCGATGGAGCGCACAGAGGATGCCGCCTTTGGCCCAACCGACCGAATTGGCCAGTTGACCATGCGCAACCTCGACATTGCCGACACACGTCAGAAGCTAGACATGTATCGCAAGCAGGGCCAGATTGAGGGCGGCCAGTTCGAACTGGCCTAGATCATGACTGACCAAGCAAAGCGCGACATCGAATCAATTAGGCGCCAAGAAGAGCTGCTCGTTTTTGAGACATTTGATCAAAACACCGCCTGGCAACTTGGTTCGCTGTTGCGTGAACGTGCGGTCAACCAAAACTGGCCGATCGTGATCGACATTCGTGCTGGCGAAACTCCCCTGTTTTATGCAGCTCTGCCAGGCACCACCCCAGCAAACTCAGATTGGGCTCGACGCAAGCGCAACCTGGTCAACAAACTTGAAATCAGCTCATACGCAATCAACTTGCACTCCGAGACTGACTTTGACGCCATAAAAGCCATGGCTCTAGACCCAAGAGATCACGCAGCCGCAGGTGGTTGTGTTCCAATTCGAGTGAAGGGTGCCGGCATGGTTGCCACCTGCACGGTCTCGGGTTTGCCTCAGCGCGATGACCACAAGGTTGTTGTTGAGGCAATTGCTGACCTTCTGGGCGTCAGCATTGGCGACGCGGCCCTATAGATTCACAACAGATAAACTTGTCAGGTTGCCTGGCAACATGCCCTCGTAGCTCAGTGGATAGAGCAGGAGCCTTCTAATCTCTTGGTCGTAGGTTCGATTCCTACCGAGGGCGCGTGGTCGGGCTGACCGGATTTGAACCGACGACCCCTTGTCCCCCAGACAAGTGCGCTACCAAACTGCGCTACAGCCCGTTGCCCGCTACCTCTTGGTTCGTTGCCTCAGCCAATCGATAAACCCACGCATAGCGCCGGTTGACCACATCGACCAAAACACAAGAACCGGTTGAAAGAATAGCCGAATAAATCGCGCTTCATCTGTATCCAAGCCAAAAGCTGAGGTTCCGGTAACCCACTGCGAGATGTTGCCTGGGAAGATTGCGATGAAGAACATCGCAGTAACTAGCCCCACTTGCCACTTGAATCTAGTTAAGAACAAGAGTGAAAGGCCAAGCGCGATTTCAACAACTCCCGAAGTCAAGACCACAAAGTCGGCATCAAGCGGCAACCAGGTTGGCACCTGAGCCCTAAACGTTTCACGCGCAGTGGTTAGGTGTGATGTGCCTGCGAACGCCAGCGCGAGCCCCAGAAGAACTCGAGCTAAAACTTTGAATTTAGATGTCACCATTAGGACTTAAGCAACGATGCCATTTGCTTGGCGATGAGGTTGGCGGCAAAAATTGGGTTCAGTCGGCTGAGGCGATCCATCAACTTTGCATCTGAACCAATGCAAATGCGTGGTTGGTTCTTTTCGATGGCATCAACCATTGCCTTGGCCGCAACTCCAGGCTCGGTCATCTTGAATTTAGATTCAGCCTCGTCGGCGTTTGCCGGCAAAGCCATTCCAGAGTTTTGAGCGATGTTTGTGTGAATTGCGCCTGGGAACACAATCGTCACGCCGACATTTGTTCCAATCATTTCTGAGCGCAGGCCTTCGGTGAATAGTTTGACCGCAGCCTTTGATGCGCCGTAGACACTTTGGCCGGGCACAGGGGCATAGGCGCCCATCGACGAAACGTTCAAAATATGCGCCTCGGTCTTAGTTAGCAACCCAGGCAAAAACGCCTTGACCATCAAGAATGGGCCATTGAAGTTCACCTTCATCACTCGGTCGGCGGCTTCGATAGTCAATTCGTTGATTTTGACAAACGGCTGAATGATGCCGGCGTTATTCACCAGCGCATCGACTGAACCCAACTTGGCTTCAATTTGAACTGGAAGTGCCGCAACGGCAGCAGCATCGGTGACATCTGCGGTGAAGGTTGCAACCGTGCCACCGATAGCCTCAGCTAAAGCCTGAGTTTCGACCAGCCCCTCTGGGCGAAGGTCAATGGCTGCAACACGTGCACCTCGCCGAATCAATTCAAGGGTCAACTCACGGCCCATGCCATTTCCGGCGCCTGTGACAACAACTACTTTTCCGTTGACCTGCATGATGTCTCCTTCGACAAGAGAGGCAAAACTGCCTCTCAATTTCACACTACATCGCTGCACACGTTGTCTTCACCACACGACAGGCGAACATTCTCTGTTTAGACTTGAAGCACTATGGCTGAAACTTCATATTTCTGGTTTGAAATTATTTCTATGGCCGTCTTGACCGCCATTTTGATCGCCGATGTTTTGATTATTTTCAAGCGCCCTCACATTCCGAGCAATCGCGAATCAACCATTTGGATCGTGGCCTATGCGCTACTCGCGGTTATTTTCGGAGGAGTCCTCTGGCAACTCTTTGGGGCAGACAAGGCAACCGAGTTCTATGCCGGCTGGTTGACCGAATACAGCCTCAGCATTGACAACCTATTTGTTTTCGTGATCATCATGAGCCGATTCTCGGTTCCTAAGAAGTACCAACAAGAGGTACTGATGGTTGGCGTCGTTTTGGCGTTGATACTGCGCGGTATTTTCATTTTGGTTGGCGCAGCTCTCATCGAATCATTCAGCGCAATCTTCTACCTATTCGGAGCCTTCCTGCTATACACCGCTTGGCACCAGGCCTTCCGTTCGCACGACGACGAAGAAGAGTCAGAGAGCAAGCTAATTCTCTGGCTGAGGAAACATATCGAGGTCTCGAAAGACTTCGACGGCGCAAAGATTCGCACCAAGGTAAACGGCAAAAAGATGTTCACCCCGATGTTGGTGGTTTTCGCTGCAATCGCAATGACCGATGTGATGTTCGCCTTCGACTCGATTCCGGCGATCTTTGGTATCACCACCGACCCATTCATTGTTTTCACCGCAAACGTTTTTGCGTTGATGGGCCTTCGCCAGCTCTACTTCTTGCTGGGAGACCTGGTCGACAAGCTCGAGTACCTAAAGTATGGAATCGCGTTCATCCTGGCTTTTATCGGTTTCAAATTGGTTGCTCACGCAATGCATGTAAACGAGCTGCCATTCATCAATGGTGGCAAGCACATCGATTGGGCACCTGAAATCAGCACAAACACCTCGCTGCTGGTGATTGTTGGTGCTATTGCAATCTCGGCTATTGCCAGCATTGTGAGCGCTCCAATCAAAACCAAGCGCGCATAGCCCTTTGGGCGTTAAGGGCAAAGAAATTAGCCGGCGAGAGCCTTCTCGATTGCCTCAATTACCTCTGGGGCGTCGGGCTTTGTCGTTGGCCTAAACCGGCGAATCTCTCCGGTAGGGGTAACTAGAAACTTCTCAAAGTTCCATAGAACAGGCCCGGCTAATCCAGAGCCATCCTTGGCCTTGACCAGTTCTTGATAAAGTTCGTGCCGGCCGCGGCCGTTTACTTTCACCTTCGAAGTCATAGGGAATGTCACACCCCAAGTTGTCGAACAGTATTCACCAATCGCATCCTCGGTTGAGAGTTCTTGCATGAACTGGTTCGACGGCATACCTAAGACCGTGAAGCCCCTGCTTGCATAAGTCTTTTGCAATTGCTCGAGGGCTTGATATTGAGGGCTGAGGCCACAACGCGATGCCACGTTCACCACTAATACCGTCTTGCCAGCGAATTCTGCGAAAGAGGTCTCTCGACCGTCCAACATGGTCAACGGTGCGCTATTTAGGCTCATGTGAGCATCAACCTGCGAATACCCTGCGAACATTCCCCAGACAAAAAACTTGGAATACGGCCTTGCGCCAAAGGGTTAGCCTTGGAGTACCCACGAAAGAGGTTATTGTGTTTCGTCTCGCCAAACTAAGTGTTGCAAATCGATCGGTTGTAGCACTCATCACCGTGATCGTTGCCATCGCAGGCTTCATTTCACTCGGCTCTCTGAAGCAAGAGCTCATCCCCTCTTTTGAGGTTCCTCAAGCGGCGATTGTCACTGCCTACCCTGGAGCATCACCAGAGGTAGTTGACGTTCAAGTGAGCCAGGTAATCGAGAACGCTGTGCGGCAAATTGATGGCCTGGTGAACTCTACTTCAACCTCTCAAAGCAACGTTTCAATTGTGCGCGTTGAGTTCGAATACGGAACCAAGACCTCGAAGGTCAAAGAAGACCTAGCCGCAGCTCTTGCTGGCATCAAGAACACCCTTCCTTCCGACGTAGAACCAAACATTCTCTCGGGCAGCTTCGATTCCGTGCCCATCATTGCTCTTGGCATTTCTGCAAACAACGGCAACAACGAGGCTTTGGGGCAGACCCTTTCTGACATAGCCACGCCGCTACTTTCATCGGTTCCAGGGGTCCGTGACGTAACAGTTGCCGGATTCACTGAGAAGCGCATCAACCTAAAGCTGAAGCAATCCGTTTTGACCGCTAATGGGCTAAGCCAGCAGTCGATTGTTAGCGCACTGCAGGCGAACGGATTCGTAATTCCGGCTGGATCTGTAATGGACTCAAAGGGTTCGATTTCGGTCGAAATCGGAACACCGGTTGAAACCTTAGAAGCATTCAAGAAACTTCCATTGATTGGCAGCAAGACCTCGGTAGCCACCACTACTCCGAGTATTCCCCAGATCCCAAGCGGGTTCACAGGCAGCATTCCGGGAGGCTTCACGATTCCATCTGGCTTGGGCACGACCACGACTACGACCAAGACAGTGGTTTTGACTGTGGACCAGGTCGCAGAGGTGACCTTTGAAAACGCTCCAGTAACCAGCATCTCGCGCACCAATGGCAAAGAGGCGCTATCGATCTCAATCGTGAAAACCCAGGACGGCAACACCGTTGCGGTTTCACACGGAGTGCAAGACAAAATTGCAGAATTAAAGAAAAAGCTCGGCGATGTGACCATCGTCACGATTTTCGATCAGGCACCTTTCGTTGAGAAGTCCCTTGAGAATCTAACTACCGAGGGTTTGCTTGGCCTTAGCTTTGCAATCATCGTGATCTTGCTCTTCTTGCTCTCTGTGCGCTCGACCTTGGTCACGGCTATTTCTATTCCGACCTCAGTCCTAATCACTTTCATCGGCTTGAACCAATTTGGCTACTCGCTGAACATCTTGACACTCAGTGCACTAACCATCGCCATCGGTCGAGTGGTCGATGACTCAATCGTTGTTATCGAGAACATCAACCGTCACCTTGCATATGGTGAGCCTAAAAAGAAGGCCGTCCTAAACGCCGTCAAAGAGGTTTCTGGCGCCATCACCGCCGCCACCATCACCACAGTTGCGGTTTTCTTGCCAATTGCCCTGGTGAGCGGCCTAATCGGCGAGATCTTCCGACCATTCGCCTTCACTTTCGCGATCGCTCTCGTGGCTTCGCTATTCGTTTCATTGACCATCGTGCCGGTGCTTGCCTATTGGTTCTTGAAGAACCCCAAGGATGCAGCCGCGGCAATCGGTGCAGACCAAGAGAAATTTGCCGCAGAGGCTCGCGAAGCCGAAGAGGCCAAGGAGCGCAAGAGCTGGCTTCAGCGAGGCTATTTGCCAGTTTTGACCTGGACGCAGAAGCGCCCGGTCGTGACCATCATCGCTGCCTTCGTGGTTTTGATTTTCACATTCGGTCTCGTGCCTCAGCTAAAGACAGACTTTATCGGGTCGTCGGGTTCAACCAGCTTCGTAGTGAACCAAACTTTGGCACCAGGTGCCACATTTGAGCAAAAGGATAAGGCAGCAGCCAAGGCCGAAGAAATCTTGCTTGCCGAGAAGGCTGTCGAAGTGGTTCAGACCTCAATCGGGTCATCGGGCGACGGCCGCGTTGCTTTCGGCGCCTCAGCCGGTGGCACCTCGATTCAGGTGACCATGAAAGAAGGCACCGACCAGGTAGCTCTTCAAGCAAAACTCGAAAAGGTATTTGCGAGCGAACCGGCAGTTGGAACCATGAAGTTCTCATCTGGCGGTGGCCCAGGTTTTGGCTCGTCAAGCACAATCGATATCAAAGTTGTTGCAACCACCGACGAGAAACTTAACCAGGCGATTGCAGCAATTCAGAAGGCTATGAAGGGCACGCCAGACGTGTCAGAAATCACCAACTCACTCGCCGAGAAGCAACGCACTCTCAAGGTAACAGTTGATCGCGCGGCGGCTGCTCGAAAGGGCCTGACCGAGGTAGCAGTTGGTGGCATCGTAGCCTCAAAGCTTCGCCCATCGAGTATTGGCAAACTGAACGTCGATGGCGTTGAGACACCGATCTATGTGGTGCAGACCAACGTTCCCGACACGGTTGCCGAGGTGAAAGCCATTCAGGTGCCTTCTGCAACAGGGCTTGTTTCACTTTCAAGCATCGCAAAAATTGAACTGGCAGCTGTGCCGGTTTCGATTGCCAGCGAAAAGGGTGACCGCACTGCCAAGGTTTCTTTGACCCCAAGCGGCGACAACCTTGGTGCGATCTCAGCAGAGGTTACCAAGAGACTTGCAGCAGTTGAACTGCCAACTGGTGCAACCGCCACCCTTGGTGGAGTGAGTGCCGACCAGGCGAGCTCATTCCAGCAGCTTGGCTTGGCTCTATTGGCAGCTATCGCGATCGTGTTCATCGTCATGGTGGCCACCTTCTCCAGCCTGATTCAGCCGCTAATTCTGTTGATCTCGATTCCTTTCGCGGCTACCGGCGCCCTTGGCCTGCTACTGATCACCGATACCCCGCTTGGTGTTCCATCACTGATCGGCATGCTGCTTTTGGTTGGCATCGTGGTAACCAACGCGATTGTTTTGATTGACCTAATCAACCAATACCGCAAACAGGGCAGACCAATCCAAGAAGCAATCATGGATGGCTCACGCCAACGCCTGCGCCCAATCTTGATGACGGCTCTAGCAACCATCTTTGCGCTAACGCCAATGGCTTTGGGCATCACGGGCGGCGGCGGATTTATCTCTCAGCCGCTCGCCGTGGTCGTTATTGGCGGTTTGTTCTCGTCAACGGTGTTGACCCTGGTAATCGTGCCAGTGCTCTACTGGTTGGTCGAAGGTCGCAAAGAGCGCAAGGCTGCAAAGAAGGCGAGCATGGCTCCAAAGGTCAAGAGATCCAAAGGCTGGAAGAACGCTTAGTTCGACTCGGTAGAATTGGAGGCCTCCGGCTATTGTCGGAGGCCTCCCCTATTTTTGGAATGTGATTGAGATTTCTGACAACCTAGTTTGGATCGACTGCGAGATGACCGGGCTGAACCCCGAGAACGACTGCTTGGTCGAGGTTGCCGTTGTGATCACCAACTCAGAGCTCGAAATTCTAGACGCTGGGCTCGATGTGGTCATCAAACCTCGCCCTGATTCATGGGCGGCAATGGGCGACTTTGTGCGTCAGATGCACACCGACTCTGGCCTCATTAACGAAGTCGAAGACGGTCTCGAACTAGCCGAGGCCGAGCAGGTAATTCTCGACTACATCAAGCAGTTTGTTCCAAACCCAAAAGAAGCGCCGCTGGCAGGCAACAGCATTGGCACCGACCGCATGTTCATCAATAAATACATGCCTGCGCTCGACCAACACCTGCACTATCGAAACATCGATGTTTCCTCAATCAAAGAGCTCACTCGCCGCTGGTACCCACGTGCATATTTCCAGTTGCCTAAAAAAGATGGTGGCCACCGGGCCTTGGCAGACATCCTCGAATCAATCGACGAGCTGCGTTATTACCGCAAAACCGTGCTTGTGCCGCTACCCGGCCCAACCACCGATGAAGCCAAAGCAGCCGCCCAAACTATCAAGACCATTAGCTAACTAAACCTGATAGACTCTATAAGTTGTTGCGCTTAGGTGCATCACATGGTGGGTATAGCTCAGCTGGTAGAGCGCCTGGTTGTGGTCCAGGAGGCCGCGGGTTCAAGCCCCGTTACTCACCCCAAGTTCCGATTTAAATCGGATAAAAAAAATCCCCGGTCAATCTGACCGGGGATTTTCTGTTTGAAGTTCTAGGCGTTTGCCTTTTCGATGAGCAGTTCGCGGACGCGACCTGCGTCGGCAGAACCCTTCATTGCCTGCATAACGGCACCGATAACGGCACCAGCGGCCTGCATACGACCCTCGCGGATCGCATCGAGAACGTCTGGCTGCTTGGCAAGAGCCGCATCGATAGCGGCAATTAGAGCACCGTCATCTGAAACAACTTCAAGACCACGAGCCGCAACGATTTCGGTTGGGTTACCTTCGCCGGCAAGCACGTAGGTCAAGACCTCTCGAGCCAGACGGTCGTTCAACTTGCCTGCCTCGACCAAGGTTGTAAGTTCTGCAACCTGAGCCGGGGTGATGCCCAAGTCGGCTACATCCTTGTCTTCGTTGTTTGCGGTGCGAGCAAGCTCACCAGACCACCACTTGCGGGCAGACTGAGGCTTAGCACCAGCGGCAACTGTCTCTTCGATTACGTCTAGCAGGTCGGCGTTTACGACATCACGGAACTCAAGCTCAGCAAAGCCCCATTCGTTCTGCAGGCGCTTGCGACGATCGGCTGGCTTTTCAGGTAGCGATGCGCGAATCGACTCGATTAGCTCAGTCGAAGGCTGAACCGGAACAAGGTCTGGCTCTGGGAAGTAACGGTAGTCGTCGGCGTCTGACTTTGGGCGCCCAGAGCTGGTAGCACCCTTGTCTTCGTGCCAGTGACGGGTCTCTTGGGTAATTGTGCCGCCCTTAGCCAAGATTGCAGCCTGACGCTGAATCTCATAGCGAACAGCACGCTCAATCGAACGAAGCGAGTTGACATTCTTGGTCTCGGTGCGAGTGCCCAGCTTCTCTTGGCCATGAGGGCGAAGCGACACGTTGGCGTCACAGCGCACGTTGCCACGTTCCATCTTGGCGTCAGAAACACCAAGACCCTTTACGATCTCGCGAATCGAACGAACGTATGCCGCAGCAAGCTCAGGAGCCTCGCTGCCAGCACCAAAGACCGGGCGGGTAACGATTTCAACCAGCGGAACACCGGCACGGTTGTAGTCAACCAGTGAGTACTCTGCGCCTTGGATGCGCCCGGTTGAACCACCGATGTGGGTGAGCTTACCGGCGTCCTCCTCCATGTGCGCGCGCTCGATGTTTATTACGTGCACTGCACCAGATGGAATTTCGACCTCTAGCGAACCGTCGAATGCGATGGGCTCGTCATACTGCGAGGTTTGAAAGTTCTTGGCTAGGTCTGGATAGAAGTAGTTCTTGCGAGCAAAACGACCGGTCGGGGCGATCTGGCAACCAAGTGCAAGACCGATGGCGATGCTTGACTCTACAGCCTTGCGGTTGACCGCAGGCAATGCGCCAGGCAAGGCGATGCAGATTGGGCAAACGTTGGTGTTTGGCTCGTCGCCAAACTCGTTGCGGCAACCACAGAACATCTTGGTCTTGGTGTTTAGCTCGATGTGCACCTCGAGGCCAATTACGACCTCGAACTGCTCAAGAGCCTTTTCGTAGTTCATCAATTCGTCTTTAGCCATTAGCCGCGAACCTCCAGCTCAGGTGCAAAATCAATCATTCGCTTGCCCCAAATGTCTTCGTGCATCTTTTCAAGTGCAGCACCAACCTGGTAGAGGCGCGCGTCTTCACGTGCAGGCGCCAGAAGCTGAATACCAACTGGCAAGCCGTCTTCTTCGGCAAGACCGTTCGGAATCGACATGCCCGGAATGCCGGCAAGGTTGGCCGGGATGGTAGCGATGTCGTTTAGGTACATAGCCAGCGGGTCTTCGAGCTTTTCGCCCAGCTTGAACGCAGTGGTCGGTGCGGTCGGTGAAACCAACACGTCGGCCTTCGCGAAGGCTGCCTCGAAATCACGCTGAATCAAGGTGCGAACCTTGAGAGCTGCTCCATAGTACTTGTCGTATGAACCGCTTGATAGGGCATAGGTTCCGAGAATGATTCGGCGCTTTACCTCTGGGCCAAAGCCGGCTTCGCGGGTTGCAGCCATGACACGCTCGATGGTTGGGTTGCCCTCTGGAGCAACACGCAAACCAAAGCGAACCGAGTCAAACTTGGCAAGGTTTGATGATGCCTCTGCAGGCAGAATCAAGTAGTACGCGGCAATCGCATACTCGAAGTTAGGGCACGAAACCTCAACAATTTCTGCACCAGCTTGCTGAAGCAGGTTGATGCTTTCTTGAAAACGTGCCATGACGCCAGGCTGAAAACCGGCACCCATTAGCTCCTTGATGACACCGATTCGCATTCCCTTGACGTCGAGTTTGCGAGCGGCCTCGGCCATTGAGCCAAGCGACTCTGGCAGCGAGGTGCTGTCGTGCGGGTCGTGACCGGCAATTACATCTTGAAGTAGGGCAGAATCGAGAACGTTACGGCTCACCGGGCCGATTTGGTCAAGTGAGCTTGCAAGTGCAATCAGGCCGTAGCGAGAAACCGCACCGTAAGTTGGCTTGATACCAACGGTTCCAGTGACCGAAGCCGGGAATCGAATCGAGCCACCGGTGTCTGAGCCGATAGCAAGAGGCGCCTGGAAAGAAGCAACAACCGAGCTCGAGCCACCGCCCGATCCGCCTGGAATGCGGTCGAGATCCCATGGGTTGTGGCTTGCGCCGTAGGCAGAAAACTCGGTCGATGAACCCATTGCGAATTCATCGAGATTGGTCTTGCCAAGAAT
>JBEGKM010000010.1:0-13030 GCA_041184065.1 Actinomycetota bacterium | reverse complement strand
GTCTGGCAACTTCACGAACTCGTAGGTAGAACCAAGAACAAACTCGCCCGGGTGCAAAATGAAAGGCTCGTCAGGCGCAACCTCAACAAAACGGGTCAGGTCTTCTTGCGGCTCGGCTGGGTCGATGAACGCATACTTGTGGTTGTCGAAAAGCCTAAAGAAACGGTCGATTCTCACATCAAAAGACGATGGCTGCAAAAGCGACATGTCTAGTGGCTCGAGGCCAATCTGGCCGGCTTCAATGGATGCGCGGATATCGCGGTCTGACATAAGCATGGTTCAAGTTTAGCGTTGCAGAGCCAGCCTAGATGAGAGGTTGAACCGCCTACAGGTTGCGCAGCTGAGGTAGAACTTCGGTGCCGAACAGTTCAATCGATTTCATCACCACTGCGTGTGGAACATTTCCGATATCCATCTGCAAAATGTGGCGATCGTGCCGAAGCGACTCATGGATGTCGGCTATTCGATCAGCAACTTCATTAGGGTCACCCGCGATAATCGGACCGATGCCATTTGCCTGTTCATCAAACAAGGCGCGGTCTGGGGCAGGGCGCCCACGCTCGGCCGACATCTTCGAGACCGAGGGCAACCAGTGGGCATGCATGATTTCTTTTGCCGCATTGGCATCACTGGCAACCAGCCCTCGGCCAGCAACGGCAACCTTGCGCTTGGTTGGGTCAAAACCATGTCGAGCCAACTCGGCTCGATAGTGATCAACGATGGGCTTAGCCTGGGCGGGCGGGCCACCCAGAATCGAATAAATCGCGTTTAGGTCGTGCGCGGCCGCACGCTCTGAAGACTCTGGCGTAGCACCAACAGCAACCCAAATGTCTAGCTCGCCGGCAAATGGCCTTGGCCAGATGCCCTTGTTTTCGATTGGTGATCTAAATTCGCCTTGCCAGGTCACAGGGTTTTCGGTGTTCAGTTTTTTGAGCAGCCCCAACTTCTCGGTGAACTCAATCTGCATATTTTCGAGTTTGCGACCGAACAAGGGGTATGACTCAATGAAGGCGCCGGTGCCAACGGTCATCTCGGCTCTGCCGGCCGACAAAATATCCAGTGTGGCAAAGTCTTGAAACAAGCGAACCGCGTCTTTGGTCGGCAGAATCGAAACAGAACTGCCGAGGTGAATCTGTTTCGTAATCGATGATGCAGCTGCAAGCATCACCGATGGTGAAGCCAGTGGATAATCTTCGCGGTGGTGTTCACCAATTCCAAAATACGAAAGGCCAACTTCGTCGGCTAATTTGATGCGCTCAATCAGGTTCGAATAGATTGTGGCTTCAGCAAAATATTTTCCGGTTGATGCATCGATGCTGCTGTCACCGAAACTGTAAAGCCCTAATTCGAAACTAATGGTCTAAGCCAACCTTCTTGTAAATCTTCTTCATCCAGCGCGGTGCCCACCAGTTTGCTTGGCCAAAGAGCCTCATCAGCGCTGGCACTAGCAGCGCGCGAACCACGGTTGCATCAAGCAAAATTGCAAAGGCGATGCCAAGGCCGAGTGCCTTCATGATTGTGACGCCCGATGTGGTGAACCCGATGAAACTGAAGGCCAAAACCAGGGCAGCGGCGGTAATGATGCGGCCCGATTTTTGAAGCCCAACCGCAACCGATTCGGTGGTGCCGAGCCCGGCATCGTGCTGCTCTTTGATTCGACTTAGCAAAAATAGCTCGTAGTCCATCGAAAGACCGAAGGCCACCACGGCAATCAATACCGTGGTCGAGGTGTCGACCGTGCCGGTAACAAAGAAGTCGCCGATCAACCACTTGAGGTGACCGCCCATGAACACCCAGGTGATAAACCCCAGGGTTGCACCGAGTGAAAGAATGTTCAAAATCACTGCCTTGATTGGCAAAAGCACCGAACCGGTGAACAGAAACAGTAAGAGCAGCGTAAAGAGAACAATCCAGGTGACTACCAGCGGCAGAGCGTGCTCGATGCCGCGCTGTGAATCGGTGTAAACCGCAGCCGAACCGCCCACCAAAATTTTGTGCCCATTGGCCGTCAACTCACGTATCGCATCGGTCAGCACAACTCCGTCGGGCGAACGCGACTCAATGTCGTGAATCGCAACCACGCGTTGATACTTGCCGTCTTCATAGGCCGCAAATGCCGGTGCATATCCGTCGTCGAGCTGGCCATTTGAGGCAATGCCCGAGGTGCTTTGCACGCGCACAATATTTGGCAAGGTTGAGAGCGAAATTGCATACTCGGTGATGTCGTCTTGGGTGGCGCCCTCAATGATGATCTCAACCGGCGAACCCTCGCGGCCGCTAAAGCGATCGCGCACCAGGTTGTTGGCAACTACCACCGGGTTGCTCTGTTGCAAGATGCGGTCATCGACCTGACCAAACTGCACGCCGTTGCCAAGGCTAACTAAACCGCCTAGGCCAATCAGAGTGACCAACAATATTGGCACCGGTCGCTTCATCACAAACCTTGCCACTGCGGCCCAAGCGCCAGAGTCGGCTGGCTTTGGTTCGCTGCGTTTCAACCGAATGCTGTTGACCTTGTCACCAATCAGGTTCAGCATTGCGGGCAAAGCAATCAAAGCCCCGGCAACGGCCAAGACAACTACCACAACGCCACCCAGAGCGAATGACTTCAAGAAATACTGTGGAAAGAACGCCATCGAGGCAAGCACGATTGCAACCGTGAGACCCGAGAACAGCACGGTTCGCCCAGCGGTTTCAACTGTTCGGCGAACCGAGTTCTCAACCGAATTACCCGCTGCACGTTCTTCTCTAAATCGATTCACCATCAGCAGGGCATAGTCGATGCCAAGACCTAGGCCAAGGCCGGTGATGAGGTTCAGGGCAAAAATCGAGGTATCGGTGAAAAGGGTTGATACCCAAACGAAGAAGAATGAACCAACAATGGCCAGCCCGCCAACCATCAGCGGCAAACCAGCGGCAACCAGCGAACCAAATACGAAAATCAGCAGAACCACGGTCAACGGAATCGCAACCGATTCAGCCGAAGCCAAGTCACTCTGAATGCTTCCGTTAATTGCCGCATTCACCGCGGCGAAACCGGCAACATAAACAGTTCCGGTTTGATACTCGCCAGCGAAGTCATCCAAGATCTGCTGGCCCAGCACCGCCTGCTTGGCTTGGTCACCTAGGTCAACAAAAACGTAAATTGCCTTGCCGTCATCTGAGCGCAACGAGGCCGGTGACCCGAGGGTGTAATAACTGGTTACCTCTTCGACGCCATCAACTTTTTCAAGTTCGGCGGCCAAGTTCTTGGTGGTTTCTGCGCTGGCTGCCAAATCTGCGCCGTCGGCAAAATCAACCACCATCACCACCTCGGCACTGGCCTGATCAAAGTCGTCACGAAGCATTTGCACCACACGAGCCGAGTCGCTGCCCGGGTCGTCGTAGCCGCCAGACTTTAGGGCACCGAAAGACTGAAAACCCCAAAAGCTCGAAAGCAAAATGAGCGCGATGAAACCAAAGAGTGACTTCTTGCTGTTTCGAACTAAGAACTTGCTCAGACGCTTCATATTGACCTTCTGCTAGAAAAGCTTGGCAACGCTTGCCGTTGGTGTGCCGGCCATAAATCGCAACACATCTTGGTCAACCATTACGTCGCTCATTTTTATTGCACGCGTCAAATACAAACCGTCAAGCGATCTCACTCGACTAAGCGCCACGTATGTTTGACCCGGGCTGAAGGCACCCCTGCCCATGTCAATCACAACTTCATCATAGGTTTGGCCCTGCGATTTATGAACCGTGACAGCCCAGGCCAATCGCAGCGGAATCTGCTGAAACTCGGCAAGCGGCACGGCAATTAGAACCTCTTTGACCTTGCCGGTCTCTTCGTCGAACTGTTCATCGATCTCATAGCGAACCTTCTCCCAGGTTGACCGCCCAACCTCGAGGCGTTCGCCGTCGACATCAACAATCACACCGCCAGAGCTTGGCAACTCGAGCACTCGCCCAATTGTGCCGTTGACCCAGCGTTTGATTGGCCCGGTAGGGCCCTTTTTGGTGCTCGAATCGTCGTTCTTAATAAACATCACCTGAGCGCCAACCTTTAGCTCAACCACGGGCTCGGCCGGCAGTGTGCGGCCAAAGGCCTTTTCATCAGCGGCACTGAACACGGCGTCAAAGCGCTTTGCTGGGCTTTCAATTCTGGCCATGCGCGAGCGGTTCACACTGTTCACCGATTCATTGATGGTGGCGAGGCGAATCACATCGTCGTGCGGCGGAAACCTGTTGCCGCAGGTGTTGATGTAGTCGAGCATTTCTTGGGTGCAAGAGCCATCTCGAATCGCATTCAGAATCGTTTTGAAGTGTTCGTCGTGTTGTCTAAAGATTTCGCTCAGTTCGTAGCGCTCGAGACTGTCTTCGCGCCAAACATGGGCGTCAAAAAACCAGTTGCTCTGATAGTTCTCAGCCATGTAAGCGCGTTCATCGTTGTTGCCTGGCACGGGTGCCAACTGATATGGGTCGCCAAACATCACAACCTGGGCACCGCCAAAAGGCAGTTTGCGTTTGCCTCGAGCGATACCCATGGCACGGCTCATGGTGTCCATCAGGTCGGCGTTCACCATCGAGACTTCGTCGATCACCAACATGTCAATTGCAGCTAGCACTTCGCGGGTGCGTCGGTTTAGGTGGCGACCAATGTCTTCGGTGCCCAAAATTCCAAACGGAAAACCAAACAGCGAGTGAATCGTCACGCCGCCAACGTTTAGTGCCGCAACGCCGGTTGGGGCACATACGGCGAACTTCTTTTTGGTGTTGTCAATCAAATAACTGAGCAAAGTCGACTTGCCTGTGCCAGCACGGCCGGTCACAAAGATGTTGTTTTCAGAGCCCTCAATGTAGTCAAAAAGGTTTTGCTGCTCTGTTGAAAGAGTTACCTGTTGCATTAGTTACCGCCATTCATATCGCGCTGTGCGAGTTTTGCCAGCATGGCGTTGTAGTCGTTTACGTCTTGATTGCCGGTGCGGTCGCTTTGGCGGTCGAGGCGCTTGGCTTCGCGACTATCCGACTTAAACCATTGCACGCAAACGATGATGGTGAGAGCGGCGGTTGGCATTTCGCCGATACCCCAGGCAATGGCGCCGCCGGTGTGCTGATCGTCGATCGGGCTTTGGCCCCAGGTTCGGCCCATTGCGCCATACCAGTCAGGCAAGAGCAAGCCCGAGCCATCCATGAGGCTTAGGCCAAAGAATGCGTGAAAAGCCATGGTGGCAATCAGCATTAAAAGTCGCAGTGGAAAACCTAGGCGAACCGGCCCCGGGTCAATGCCAATTAGCGCTTGGGCAAACAGGTAACCGGTGATTAAGAAGTGCACGACCATCCATTGGTGACCGAGGTGTTCGTTGGTTGCCCAGGCAAAAAGCGGCGTGTAATAAAAGGTGACCAGCGAGCTGGCGAACAAAACGGCAGCCACGATCGGGTGGGCAACGAAGCGCGCATACTTGGTGTGCACTGCCCACAGCACCCACTCGCGCAAGCCGCGAGAATCGTCGTGACGCTTTTCGGTGGCGCGCATAATTAGCGTGACAGGGGCGCCTGGCACCAAGAGCACCGGAATACCCATGGCCAGAATCATGTGGCCAATCATGTGAATGCTGAACAAATATTCTTGATAGGCGTTGAGTGCTCCGCTGGTTGTGTAGAACAGCACCAGCATGCCGGTCACCCAAGAAAGCGTGCGTGCGATCGGCCACTTGTCGCCGCGCTGGTTTAGGCGATAAACACCAAAAAGGTAAAGGCCAATTGCTGCCGCACAAATTACCAACCAAACCAGGTCAATCTTCCAGGCAGTTAGCAAGCTCTCGGCTGTGAATGGTGGCGGCAGGGGCTCACCGGTCAAGATCTGTGCTGGCGTCGGGTCAACGATTCCATCGCCCTTCAACGGCGGGGCAGTGCGCGCCAGGGCGCTGGCTAAGCCAATGGCCGCACCCATGATGAAAAACTCAACCCCGGCCAAACGCCAAAATGCTTTGCCCGGGTTTTCGCCAAGCGCGATTCGGCCAATCAAGCGACTGCGATAAATCGCCCCAAAAATGCCCAGCAGCACCAGGGCCACAACTTTCAAAATCAAAATCAACCCGTATGCCGTGCCAAGTTCGGTCAGGTTGATTCTTAACGACGCCGACGCAACGCCCGAGATTGAGACCAGCACAAAGGCGATTAGCGCGAGAGTCGAGTATCGCCTAGTGAGAGTTGCCGCTTCGGCCGGGGTTTGCCCGCGCACCGCAAAGAGCGCAACCAAACCGCCAACCCAAATCACAATGGCAACCAGGTGCATGCCTAGTGAGTTCACTGCCATCGCGTGCCCAGCGGTGCCGGCCGCGTGACCAATCAGGGCCAAGGGCACCAAGGCGGCAAGGCTTAGCGCTGCAAGCAGAAGGGTTGAGGTTAGGCCTCTGAAGGCAATCACCAGCGTGCTCAATATCACCGCGGCAGCAAGATTGATGGCCAGCGATTGGCCAAGCTCGATATCGGTGGCAAACATCCACAGGCTGTTGCCGAAGGTGGAATCGGTTGAAAATGCTGAACCACTCAACGAAAGGTAGGTGAACAAGAAGTGTGTTGCGGCAGCCACCGCCCAAATCACTGCGCCGAAGGCGCTTAAATTTTGCGCGCGTTCAAGATTCTTAGAATTCGGGCTCAGTGCAAATGCCGCAAATGCAAGTGAACCGGCGGCGATTGCCATCGAAAAGTTCATAACCATCTTGGCGATTGGCAAACCCCAGCGCACCACCGCGCCTGGGTCGGCAAGTTCACTCGCGGCTGCGCCGCCACCGATAATCAATCCGGCAACCAAGGCTGCCAGTCCTGCAAATAACAAAGCGGCAACTGCCCACGAGGCACGCTTCAAGCTTTGATTTTTCAGGGATGTTGGCACCGGTTAAGCCTACCCGCGGTTAAAGCAAAGTGCCCGAGCGCTTGGCCCGGGCACTTCATTTAAAACTGAGACTTACTTAACTGCAGCCTTTAGCTTTGAACCAGCTGAAACCTTTACGGTGTTAGCTGCTGCGATCTGGATGGTTGCACCAGTCTGTGGGTTGCGGCCCTGACGAGCAGCGCGGTGACCCTTCTCAACTGAAAGCCAGCCTGGGATGGTGACCTTTCCGCCCTTAGCGACGGTCTTTGCGATGGTCTCGAACAACGCGTCAACCACACGGTTAACTGCTGCCTGTGACTCACCGGTGTGTGCTGCTACTGCTGCGACTAGCTCGCTCTTGTTTAGGTTCGACATAATGTCCTCCTGGACTGTTAGACGTTTATTGACACGTTCTGTCGGGACTTACGCTACAACGAATAACAAACTTGTAGTTCTATTGCTACGGCGTGTTGCGACACAGTTTGTAAACAATATTCCGCGAATTTACTGGCATATACGGGCATCCGCACTTAAAAAGAGAACCGCTCCCCATTTCTGAGGAGCGGTTCCAGTGAAAAACTTGTTATTCGACCGAAGTCAAATAGGTCTTACCAAGAAGACTTGGTGATGCCCGGAAGCTCACCGCGGTGTGCCATGTCGCGGAAGCGAACACGTGAAACACCGAACTTAGCAAGCACACCACGTGGGCGGCCGTCGATTGCGTCGCGGTTGCGAACGCGCACTGGCGATGCGTTGCGTGGAAGCTTCTGTAGGCCTAGACGTGCCTCTTCGCGCTGGGCGTCGGTTGACTGTGGGTCAACTAGAGCCTTCTTCAGCGCTAGGCGCTTCTCTGCATAGCGCTCAACGATAACCTTGCGCTGCTCGTTCTTAGCGATCTTGCTCTTCTTAGCCATTTTTAGCGCTCCTCGCGGAATTCAACGTGCTGACGTACAACTGGGTCGTACTTCTTCAAAACGATACGGTCTGGGTCGTTGCGACGGTTCTTCTTGGTTACGTAGGTGTAACCGGTGCCTGCAGTCGAACGAAGCTTAATGATTGGACGGATGTCCTTGTCTTTCTTAGCCATTTGCTAAGTCTCCTTAGATCTTCTCGCCGCGGGCAAGAATCTCGGCTACAACAGCCTCGATGCCACGTACGTCGATTACCTTGATGCCACGTGCGCTCAGCTGCAAAGTAACGTTGCGCTTTAGCGATGGAACGAAGTAAGTCTTCTTCTGGATGTTTGGGTTGAAGCGACGCTTGGTCTTGTTCTGAGCGTGCGAAACCGCGTGACCAAACTGAGGCTGCTTCTCAGTCACCTGGCAATAGGCTGCCATTTCTTCTCCTTCAAGGGCAAGCCCTCTGAACCCGGATTGGGCGGAGGCTTGTGTTAAAAAGTGTGGTTGCGCGCGAAATAATTCAGGCAACCCCCCAAGTTTAGGCGAGTTAATACGCCTTAAGCAAGTTGTTCTTCGATATTTCTAGCTTTGACACGCCGTGCAAGTGCCAAAAATGTCGATTGTGTGGCTCGGATTCGCAAATCCGTGCTCTTTTGCTACGTCATCAGCCCAAGTTTCAACTCGGTTGGCTTCGATTTCAATAGTCAAACCACACTCTCGACAAATCAGATGGTGGTGGTGTGAGGTGGTGCAAGCGCGATACAAGACTTCTCCGTCTTGCGACTGAAGCGAATCAGCATCTCCGTTCACTGCTAAATCTGCAAGGGCGCGATAAACAGTTGCCAAGCCAATCGTTGAACCGTGATTTCTAAGCACAAGGTGCAACTGCTGGGCTCCAACAAACCCCTTGGCCTCGCCAAGCGCATGCCGCACGGCATCTTTTTGCCAAGTATTCCGGCGCTTTGAATCGGTCATCGACTAGTGCTTGTGGTCGTGACCCTGCGCATCGCCATGCGACTGCACTTCGTCGTGGTGGGTGATCTTGTGTTCCTTGTCGAACTTCTCGTGCAAACGAGGCAAAATCACTTTCTTCCAGAGGGTGCCATAGAGCAACCAAATCAAAATGACGTCCTGAATCAGTGTCCAACCGAGTTCGGCCATGATGTGCGCCGGGTCAATGAAGATGCTCCAGGCCTCTTCAAAAACTGACATTTCGCCGTGATCTGATTGCATAAGTGGGTTCATGCCCTAAGACTAAGTCTTATTGATAATGAATGTCAATAGCATTTGAACCCTGGCATTTCCCTTGCACTTAAATGTCGCAGGTCGTGAGGACGATTTGAGCATGCCCCAACACATCTGGCAGATAACGACCCACGAAGACTTCGACCTCAACGACTTCATCAACGCGCTTGAAGACAGTCAAAGAGCGGCTTTGGCTAGATTCTTGGAGCTCATTCAAGATTTTGAAGATCTCACTAGAGCTCCAAGAAGCTGGATTAAGCCTCTTGGCCAGGGGCTCTTTGAGTTCAGAATTCGAAGTTCTGATGTTCTTTTGAGACTCTTTTTCACATATCGCGAGGGTCGTCTGATTCTGTTGGTCGGTGGCTATGACAAGAGGAGGGATCCCTCGGAGAAACGGCAAAATCGGGAAATAGCGATTGCGAGAAAGAGGCTTTTGAATGCATAATTATGTAAGTACCGACATAATTTTTGGAGTGAAATGAAGCAAGACATTGGTGCGATGATTGCCAGCGTAAGGGCAAACATTGACCCAGAGACGCTGCACCGCGTGAACAAAGAAATTGACGAAGACTTTGCCGTTCTACGAATTGCAATCGCCTTGAGGGATGCAAGGCGCGCGGCTAATCTCACTCAAGCACAGCTCGCAGCAACATCGGGAATTACCCAAAGCGAAATTTCACGAATTGAAAAGGGTCGCTACTCACCAAGGCTAGCTACCCTGTTTACTCTTGCGCGCGCACTAAAAAAGGACTTTGTGATTCAAGGCACCGAAGACGAAGCCTCTCGAGTCGCCTAGTTAGTCGAGTAGCAGGGCGGGCTCTTCGATAACCGAAGCCACATCTTGCACAAAACGAGACGCAACGTCACCGTCAACCACGCGGTGGTCGAAAGTTGCACCAATGGTGGTCACCTGGCGAACCTGAATCTCGTTGTTCACTACCCATGGCTTTGGTCGAATCGAACCAAGCGCAACAATGCCAACCTCGCCCGGGTTCAAAATCGGGGTTCCGGTGTCAACACCAAACACACCGATGTTGGTGATGGTGATGGTTCCGTCTTTCATGTCAGCCGGGGTGGTCTTGCCCTCGCGAGCGGTGGCAGCAAGCTGCTCGATCGCCTTGGCAAGCTCAAGCATGCTCATCGAATCGGCATCCTTGATGTTTGGCACAATCAAACCGCGCGGGGTTGCGGCCGCGATGCCAAAGTTCACAAAGTTGTGCACGATGATTTCTTCGTCGGTCCAGGTCGAGTTGACCATCGGGTTGCGGCGAACTGCCCAAATCATTGCCTTGGCCATGATCAAAAGCGGGGTCACCTTTACGCCGGCAAAGTCGGTCGAGGCCTTCAGGCGCTTCACATATTCCATGGTGCGGGTGGCATCTACGTCTACAAAAATGCTCACGTGAGGTGCGGTGAATGCCGATGAAACCATTGCGTTGGCGATTGCCTTGCGAACACCCTTAACCGGGATGCGCTCTTCGCGCGCCGTGGGCGCACTTGGCGTTGATAGGTTGCGGAACACCGAAGCCTGCTCGGCGCCGGCCAAGATGTCTTCGCGGGTAACCTCGCCATTGGGGCCACTCGGAGTGACCTTAGTGATGTCTACGTTTAGGTCGCGGGCCAGCTTGCGAATTGGCGGCTTGGCCAAGACCTTGTCTTCGGCGAGCGCAGCGGTTGCCGTTGGCAGGCTAGTTGCCGGATTTGCAACCCGCGGCGCAACACCGGCGGCGGCCGGAACAGCTGCTCCGGCGCGGCGGCGACTTGGTGCGTGAGCGGTTGAAGTGCCATAGCCAACCAGGTTTGGCTGCTTGCTATCGTGAGCCGCAACTTCGGGAACGTTGGTGATGATCGAGGCGTGCTGCTCTGCGATTGCCGGCTTCGAAGCCTCTGGAATTACCTGAATAGAAGTGGTCTGGGTGCTGACCGCGCCAACCGCGCCCTCGGCAACGGTGACTGCAATGATTGGCTTGCCAACCTCAACGGTGTCACCCTCTGCACAAAGCAACGAATCGACAACCCCCGCAAATGGCACCGGAAGTTCAACCAAAGACTTAGCGGTCTCGATTTCTACGATTACCTGGTTAACCTCAACGGTGTCGCCGGCCTTTACCTTCCAAGAGACGATCTCGGCCTCGGTTAGGCCCTCGCCAACATCTGGGAGGTTAAAAAATGCAATTTGGCTCATGAGTTTCTTAGACCTTGCCTAATAGCCCAGCGAGCGGTCGACCGCTTCTAGGATTCGGTCGGCGTCTGGCAAGAATTTTTCTTCGAGCTTTGCCGCTGGATAAGGAACATCAAAGCCACCGACACGAATGACCGGGGCCTCGAGGTGATAGAAAGCTAGCTCGGCAACCCGTGCCGCGATTTCGGAGCTGACCGATACGCTCACGCTTGCCTCGTGGGTGACGATCAGGTGGCCGGTCTTTTTTACCGACTCGATGATGGTGGCATAGTCGATCGGCGAAATCGAACGAATGTCGATGACCTCGAGTGAGCGACCCTCGGTCGCGGCGATTTCGGCAGCCTGAAGTGCAGTTGCCACCATTGGCCCGTAGGCAACCAAGGTGACATCTGTGCCGCTGCGCAAAATATGTGCATCGTGCATGCCGGCAGGTGGGTTGTCTAGATCAACCGGGCCCTTTTGCCAATAGCGGCGTTTTGGCTCAAAGAATAAGACTGGGTCTTCGCTCTTGATGGCCTGCTGAATCATCCAATAGGCATCGTTTGGGTTGCTCGGGCTAATCACGCGAAGGCCAGGGGTGTGGGCAAAATATGCTTCTGGGCTTTCGCTGTGGTGCTCAATTGCGCCGATGCCGCCGCCGTAAGGAACGCGAACCACAACCGGCATGGTCATAAAGCCTTCAGAGCGGTTTTGAAGTTTGGCGAGCTGGCTGGTGATCTGGTTGAAGGCCGGAAACACGAAACCGTCGAACTGGATTTCGGCAACCGGGCGATAGCCGCGCATTGCCAAACCGATCGCGGTGCCAACAATGCCTGCCTCGGCGATCGGTGAGTTGAAGATGCGCTTCTGACCGAATTCTGCGTGCAGGCCTTCGGTTACTCGAAAAACGCCACCGAGCTCGGCAACATCTTGGCCAAACACCAAGACCTTGTCGTTGTCGGCCATCGCTCTGCGAAGCCCGGCATTGATTGCCTTAACAATTGTCATTTCAACGACGTTGCTCATGATTAGTGACCGCCCTCGTTGTTGCCAAATGATGCCTCATAGCCCTTGAGCCAGGCCGATTGTTCTTCGATCAGCGGGTGTGCCTCGCTGTAAACGTGCTGGAACATGTTCTCGATTGGCGGTGCACCGAGGGCAAAGGTTTGCTCGCGAATGCTGTCGGCCATGGCTTCGTTCTCAACCTCGCACTGCTCAAAGAATGAATCTTGGATTCCTTGGCGACGCAGGAATTTTTCGAGGCGCAGGATTGGGTCGCGCTGCTTCCAGTAGTCGACCTCGTCTTGGCTGCGATATTTGGTCGGGTCATCAGAAGTTGTGTGTGCGCCAATGCGATAGGTAAGCGCTTCGATCATGAATGGACCGGCGCCATTTCGGGCGTCATCCATGTGCTTTTTGGTGACTGCGTATGAAGCCAAAACATCGTTGCCATCGATGCGAATGCCCGGAACACCAAAGCCTGCGCCACGCTCGAAAAGCGGCACTCGAGTTTGGGTGCCGACCGCTGATGAAATTGCCCACTGGTTGTTTTGGCAGAAGAACACCTGAGGGGTGTTATTGATTGCAGCAAATAGGAAAGACTCAGAGATTTCGCCCTCGGCGGTCGCGCCATCACCAAAGTAAGTGATTACGGCCTCGTCGATTTCGGGGTTGCCAGTGCCAACCTTGCCGTCAAAGTTCACACCCATGGCATAGCCAGTTGCGTGAATTACCTGGGTGCCAAGCACAATGGCGTAAAGGTGAAAGCGAGTCTCTTCTGGGTTCCAACCGCCGTGGTTTACGCCGCGCAGCATCTTCAGAATCGACATTAGGTCGATGTCGTGGGTGATGGCTACGCCGTGTTCACGG
>JBEGKM010000009.1:0-13216 GCA_041184065.1 Actinomycetota bacterium | reverse complement strand
CTGCTGGACTACCCGCAGGCATACCAGTCGAAGAATCTACGGTTGCAGCCCAGCCATTGTTATCAGCCGAGAAACCGAACATGTTCGCCCAAGAGTTAGCACCAACAGTGTTCGACTCAAAATCGAAAAGTGGAATGTTGAATCGAGCCTGGTCGATGTAGTAAGGCAACGTCTGAGCGGTAGTGCTCGTTGGATCGAAACTCACAGTTGCAATGCTGTAGTTAATGCTCGAACTAAAAGTTCCAGAGGCTGGCGACGAGAAGTCAAAGACCAAAGTCTGCCAACCCGCGACGGTAACAGCATCGGCAGTTACGAAGTGCGAGTAAGTGTTGTCGTTTGCTTCCTCAACCTTTAGGCGAAGAGTGGCACCCGCAGTTGGTGAGTAGAAAACGACCGAAGCGGCCTTAGAACCGACACCAATAAGTGAAGAGGTTGATGCAATGCTTCCGACGTTCGTGCCTGAATAGGCGCCGGAACCCTCGGTTGCTTTGATCGCCTTGGTTCCGCCTGCTGGACTACCCGCAGGCATACCAGTCGAAGAATCTACGGTTGCAGCCCAGCCATTGTTATCAGCCGAGAAACCGAACATGTTCGCCCAAGAGTTAGCACCAACAGTGTTCGACTCAAAATCGAACGAGGTGATTGGCGAGTCAGCGCTCGCTGGTAACGCGGAAAGGCCAACCAGGCCACCCGCCAATAGTAGAGAAGCGGTCAACAATGACGTCAGCTTCTTGGCATTGAACTTCATTTAGCTGTGATCCTTTCAAACGTTAGTTGAAAGGTGATCGTCTGAAGAAGTCACGCACACTCGTTCAAAAGATCGATTCACCGGGGTAATGCTCTTACTTCAGGCAACGGCCGTCTGTTGAGAAAAATCTACCCCTTAAATGCAACACTTGAAACCGATTTCACAGAAGATTTATAAAACTGTGATAATCCGGTTTCAAGTGCGCAGATAAAGGGTTGGAACCGTTTTCAGCGAATAGTTACTTCTTGAAAACTTGGGTGACGGTTTTCTTCACGCCGCCGATATTGAACGTCCAAGTCGTGGTGCCAGGCTTGGTGCCGGTCAACATAATCTGAACATCTTTTTTCTTGTTGCTGCTGTTGTAACCGAAGACGAGACTGGTCTTGCCGTTGCCCACCGCGGTCATGGTTTCAACTTTGTTCGTTGGAGTGATCAAGGTTGCCATTCCACCGTTGGTGGCGGTCACAGAAATCTCAGGCGAATAGAGGGCGTTTGCCTGTGCGTTGCGCAAGTAAGTGATTGCAAGCTTTACCAAGACCTGATCGGTCTTAGCCGTGCCGGCAGGGTCAAGCGGTAACGCCGGGTTCGTGGTCGAACCATCAATAACATTTCCGTTTAGATCAGCCATGACGTCTCCGCGACTCATCACATTTAGTGCAATAGCAGTCGATCGGATGGTCATGTCTGGCACAATTTGTGGCCAGATGTAGTCAATTGATTCGTCAAGGTCATTTGTGGTCGGATTAATACTGAATGGCAGGAACCCGGTGCCAGTCTCCTTAGTGTCAGCGTTGACTGAGCTGTACTTCAAAACCTGAGCCTTGGTGTTCAAGTTCTTGACCGTGAAGATAGCGTAACCGTTCTTGTCGGTGGTCTTCTTTGCCACGTACTTATCCCACTTGCAAACACTGCAACCGCGGTCAACGATAAGCGAAACGTCCTTCTTTACCTGAGGAGTGCCCCAAATGTCGAAGACGCGGTACTTCAGACCGATCGTCGCACCATACATGTATGACTTTGCGTAAACCTGTGCGTACTCTGGCAACCATCCGCGCTTGAATACGCTCCATTCGTAGGTTGCCTCCCAAAGGTCGCTGCCCTGGCAGTCGAACTTGTAATCGCAAACAGCCTCAGGCCCGGTCGACGTACCGACTAGCTTTACGATCGGCGCGTAACCAGCGTTCTTGAAGAGAATCAACATGCTGCCCACCTTCGAGGCACCATTGCTCAAGTCGACACGAATTGAATCATCAGCCTGTGGTTTTACGTCCGGAGTGATAACCAATTCAGCAATGCCGGTTGAATCGACGGTTGCCAAGTTCTCATCCCCAGCGACGTTGTCGGTGTATTTGACATCGCTGTCGACAATGAATTTCACCTGCTGGCCGGCTTGGGCTGGTGTGCCAACGTACTGAACCGTGACGCTCTTTTGATCGGTGCGCACCCACGCGGTGTTGTGCTGAGTTTCGGAATCAGCAATTAGCTGCTCCTTGGCATCAAATTCGCGCGTGAATCGTTCGAACACACCGGCTTGCTTCTTCACGTGCAGATTAGCCCACGAAAGATTCGTCACATATGAAGCAGCGTTCGAAGCACTTATTGGCGCTACCGAAGCGAGTATCGTTGCGGCCGCCAATACAGCGGAAATTTTAGAAAAGGTGCGCATGTAATTGCCTCTCGGTTTTCTTCTTTGAACTACTTAGAGTGCGCACACACTCTTTATTACTTTGCAGGTAAATATTTAGGCTGATTCTCGAATCATTATTTCTGTGTCCAGCATTTCAAGTTTCGGGGTCTTATCTTGAAGGAGCGCGATCATGGTTTCGGCTGCTGCGGCACCTAGGCCCACAATGTCCTGTCGAACGGTCGTGATTGCCGGGCGATGCGTTTGCGATAGCAGGCTGTCATCAAAACCGACGACGGCGATGTCATCTGGCACTCGACGGCCTCGCTCTTGGATAGCTGAAATCGCAGCAATTGCCATGATGTCGTTCGCGGCGAAAATCCCATCGATTTCGGGGTTCTTCGCTAGAAGTCGAAGAGTCATTATTTTTGCGCTTTCAAACGACCAGTTAGCTCTCGCGATTAGATCGTTATTGATTTCGCGACCGGTTTGCTCGTGTGCAAGTTTGTAACCATTCAAACGGTCAAGGCCCGCGCTGGCGTCTAGGTCACCCGTCAAGGTAGCGACATTCTTACAACCACGCTCGAATAGGTAGTTGGTGGCTTGAAAACCTCCGCCGACATTGTCGGTGTCGACAAACGGGATGTCGGAATCTTCGTCAATCGGGCGACCGATTAAAACGACCGGTAGGCCTTGAGCCTTGGCCTTCTTGATGACAGCATCTTTGTGAACCTGAAGGAAGATAGCTCCATCGACTTCGCCGCCCTCCAAGTAGTGGGCAACTGCACCATCAGGAGAGTCCAGCGGCGTCACCATCAGGAGCGAGTGCAAGTCATTGGCCATGAAGACACGACTGATACCAGCCAACACAACTCCCCAGAAAGGGTCACTAAGTGCGGTTGGTTGGTCATCGATAACGACTGCAACCAAACCAGTTCGACCGGTTGATAGTGCGCGGGCAGCGCGGTTCGGGCGATAACCAAGTTTTTCGGCTGCGAGCATAACCGAGGCAGCGCGCTCGGGATGCACTCGATCGTCTCCGTTTAAAACACGAGAAACGGTCGCCTTACTGACCCCAGCCCTCTCAGCGATTTCAGCGTAGGTCGAGCGAGCTGGTGACGATGATGTCAAAGTCATTTCAACCCCTTGGATTCGATCTAATCAAGCCTGGCGGCTTGCCCCAATAATTCGTGAATATGCCTTGCCGCTGTTCTTAATAGTGCGTTTCAAGGTCTTGAAATCGACGTGAACTAAGCCGAAGCGCTTGTTGTAACCTTCGGCCCACTCGAAGTTATCCATCAAAGACCAAGCATAGTAGGACTTCAATGGGGCTCCCTTCTGAATGGCGCGACCGGCTGCGGCCAAGTGTGACTCGAGATATTCAACTCGTCTCGTGTCATTGACAACACCATTTGAATCTGGCTCTTCACCATAGGCTGCGCCGTTTTCTGTGATTGCGATATCTTGAATTTCTGGCCAGTCACGAGCGATTCGCAACAGCAAATCCTCAAGGCCCTGAGGGGTAACCGGCCAGCCCATGTCGGTATAAGGCGCCGGTGCACTGCCATTCATTCTGTGTGGGAACGGGAACAAGCCTTCTTCGATTAGCGGCTTGTCCTCTTCTCGAGGCAGACCAATGAATGAGTCGCTGTAATAGTTGACTCCCATGAAATCGGTCTGAACCTTGAGCTTGTCGAGATCACCAGGTTGCATGATGTTCGACAATCGTTCTTCATGGAAATCCATAAGAACCTTTGGATAAGTGCCATTCAAGAAAGCATCAATCCACCAGCGATTTAGTTGAGCATCCATTAGGTCGCCCAACTCTGCCAGCGAAGCATCGCCTTCGTCGTCAAGTCGGTAGTTGGTCATGTTTAGAGCCAGACCAATCTTTAGGTCGCTGCGTACTGCACGCATAGCCCGGGATGCTTCGGCATGCGCCAATGCAGTGTGGTGGGCTGCCGCAAGGGCGTGATCCAGGTTTTTCACTCCAGGAGCATGGACGCCATTCATATAGCCAAGCCAGGTGACACACCATGGCTCATTCAAAGTTAGCCACTTGTCTACGCGATCGCCGAACGCTTCAACGGCGGCAGCGGCATATTTACTGAAAGCAGCTACAGTGTCTCGGTTTGCCCAGCCGCCTTTATCTTGCAGCGGCTGCGGCAAATCCCAGTGATACAGAGTCGGCATCGGAACGATTCCGTTTGCCAGCAGGTCGTCAATGAGTCGGTTGTAAAAGTCGAAACCACGTTGCTCACGAACATCGTCTCCCTTTGGAAAGAGGCGCGGCCAAGCGATTGAGAAGCGGTAAGTGCTCACACCTAGTTGCTTCATGATCTGAATGTCTTCTGGATAACGGTGGTAGTGATCGCAGGCGGTTAGCCCGTCCTCTGAATTCGCCACCTTACCCGGCGTCGCACAGAACCTATCCCAGATGCTTTCACCACGGCCATCTTCAAAGGCTGCGCCTTCGATTTGATAGCTGGAAGTAGCAACACCCCAGTTGAAATCCTTTGGAAAACCTTCCATTAGCCCTTCACCGCCCCATCCATAACTCCGCCAACCAATCGTTTACCTACAAAAATGAACAGCAACAACAAAGGTGCCGTTGCCATGAACGCGCCTCCCATGTTGAGCGCGTAGTCCAACGTGTAGCTTCCCTTGAGCTGGTTGATAGCAACCTGCACCGTGAAGTTTTCTGGTGTCTGCAACACCAAGAGTGGCCACAAAAAGTCATTCCACGAGCCGAGGAACGAGAACAGGCCAAGGACCAACGCGCTTGAGCGAATCACCGGGAACACAATGCGAGTGAAGGTTCGCAGCACACCTGCGCCATCCAAGCTCGCTGCTTCGAGTAGCTCGTTCGGAACCTGGCTGTCGATAATCTGACGCATCCAGAAGACACCGAAGGCGGTGATCAATGCTGGAACAATCAGTGCATACAAGGTGTCGATCCAGCCCAGGTCACCCATCAAGATAAACATCGGGATGATTCCGAGTTGACTAGGTAGCATCATGGTTCCGATGATTACCAGCAAGATTCCGCGGCGACCCTTGAAGTTCAATTTGGCAAAGGCGAAGCCGGCTAATCCGCAAAAGAACACTTGGGCCGCGGCGACAGTAATGCCAACGATCAGAGTGTTAATCAACGCTTGATTGAAAGGTACCGCCGAATAGACATCGGCCATGACCTTGAAGAAGCGCGGACCTGGCACCACCGATGGTGGAATTTTCGAGATCTCGTCAGAACCGCTTGAGGCAACAACAAACATCCAATAGAACGGGAAGATTGAAACAAAACCCATCAGACCAAGTAGCAAATAGCTAAGCAGCGACAGGCGCTTCCTTACACCTTTGCGGGCTTTGAATGCCGACGGCATTTTCATAGTTGTCATTTGGTGCCCTCACTTGCGATGCGGCGGGTCAAAAGGAAGTTGATGAGCGAGATGATCAAAACGATGAAGGTAATCGCAATTCCGATCGCAGCTGCATAGCCATACTTTTGTTCAACGAACATCTGCTCGAACAAGAAAAGAGTCAACGTAGAGAACTGTCGACTGTCGCCGCCGTTGAAGTTTCCGGCCAAGGTCAGAGGTTCGGCAAACACCTGTAGGCCACCGATGGTGCCCACAATAATCACGAAGGTGATTGTGTTTCGCAGACCCGGAAGAGTTACGTAGCGGAACTGCTGCCAGCGTGTTGCTCCGTCCAGCTCTGCAGATTCATAAAGTTCGTTTGGAATTGCCAGCATCGCTGCCAAGAAAATCAAAGAGTTGTAGCCAACCCAGCGCCAAGTGATCATGGTTGCGATGGCGACGTATCCAGCTGGCCCATTCGAGACGAAGTCAACATGTGGGAAACCTAGGAAACCAATCAACACGTTGAACATGCCGAAGTCGCGACCAAATAGTTGACCGAAGACAATGGCCACCGCTAGAACTGAGGTGATGTTTGGAATCAATAGCAGCGTGCGCCAGAAAATTGGAGCTCGCAGCTTTGGATTACGGAGGATGCTGGCAAGAAACAATGCCAAGACCATCTGGGGGAAAGTGGAGAAAGCCCAGATTGCAAAGGTATTTCCCGTCGCCTGCCAGAAGCGGCTATCGGCAGCCAGGTAGGTGAAGTTGTCGAACCCAACGAAAAGGGTGTCACCTAGTGGATCCCAGTTGAAGAAGGCTATGTAGGTTGAGAAAATCACCGGAGCTAGCCCGAAGACTAGAAACATCAAGAAGAACGGCGAAATAAAGAGGTATGCCCATTTAGATTCGTGCTTCTTCAACTGGCCTAGCTTTCTAGGCGCAGCTGGCTTCGCTGACGCACGCCAAGGGTTTGGCGATTTCATCGTTGTGTTCGACATTTCTAGTCTCCTGGGCAGCTAACCGCTTAGCCAACAGTCTTTTTGATTTCGGCGAGCGCCTGTTGCCAGGCTGCAGCCGCGGTCTGCTTCTTGAGAGCGATTCGAGACAAGGCCTGACCGAAGATGTTGTCGATCTGACGCTGCTTTCGACCTTCAAAGATTGGCTTTAGTGCGAGCGCACCCTTGGTGTAGATAGCGCCGACCGGAGCGTTGCTAAAGAATGGGTCGGTGTAGTTCTTGACCGAGGCGTCGTCGTAAAGAGTCTTCGTCGATGGAAACAAACCGTATGACTTGAAGACTCGAAGCTGCATAGCAGGCGACAGGTACCACTTCATGAAGTCCATTGCTTCTTTAGGGTGCTTTGCCGATGCTGGGATGGCTAGCTGGCTTCCGCCGATGTTGCCGCCGCCGCCAGGTAGTGCGGCGATGTTCCACTTACCCTTGGTTGCCGGTGCCTGCTGCTTGATGTAGTCCATCATCCAAGCTGGCGCAATAATGGTTGCGAAGGTTCCCTTGTTCATTCCGACGTTCCAGTCAGAGGTGAACTGAGAAATGTTGCTTCCGATTCCTGAAGCAAGAGCCTTAGAGGCACCTTCGAATGCGGTCTTTACCTGCGGGTTGGTTGAGTAAATCAGACCGCCATTGCGGTCGTAGTACTTCTGAGTACCCTGGTTGAGAATCGCAGCAAAGACAGTACCTGAGCTATCCAAGAATGACTTCTTGGTCTTGGCCTTGTACTTTTGACCAACGGCGATGTACTTATCCCAGGTTGGCCAAAGCGCCGAAACTGCGGTTGGGTCGGTAGGCATCCCGGCCGCCTTGAACAGGTCGGTGCGGTACGCGATTGCGGCGCCGCCGACATCGGTAGGAATACCGATAACGGCACCGTTATCTGCCACACCCTGATCCCAACGCCAGTCGAGGTAATCCTTCTCCATGTCGCTCGCACCCATAGTGCGAAGGTCGGTGAAGTACTTTGGGTAAGAACGGAAGTAACCAGAGTACGAGACTTCAATAGCCGCGATGTCTGGTGTGTTCTTTGCAAGCATTGCTGTAATCAGCGAGTTGTGGTGAGGGTCAAGTTCAGACTTCTTGACAACGATTGACACGTCTGGGTTTGCAGCTTCGTATTCGGTTACCAATTCCGGGCGAATCACGTTACCGAATGACCAGATTGTGACAACGGTCTTGGTTGCTGCGTGAGCCGGCGAGAACTGGCCGAACCCAACCGCTAAGACCGCGACGGCGGCTAGTGCCTTCAGAGTTTTTGAAAATTTAATCACGCTAAGCTCCCTTTTCGATTTTCAGATCTGGGTGGCTGTGTGCGCAACCACCCAGATCTGGACAACCATCTTCATCACAAATTGGTCTACCGGGAAATTCGATCACCTTTAGCGTGAAACCGATTTCGCGATAGACACATTAGAGCACCACAAATGTTCTCAAATCAAGCTAAATGCTCGTGAAACCGATTTCGTTATTTTTTCGTTATCGGATTAACAGAATTTTTCTGGGCGGGAGAAAGATTGCGTCATAGGCTTTTGTTTAGATTCAGATTCAGTTTCTGGTTTAGTGTGCGCAAACCGATCGATACCTACTTGGAAGTGTGAGTGAGCGCCTTGAAGACTAAAAAGTACTTAGCCGCGACTCTCGCACTCAGCGCAATCATGAGCTTAGGAGTGCACATGCCTGCTACGTCTGCAGCGACAAAGAAGACCTTGCTCTGGTCAGAAGAGTTCAACTCAAAAACCGGCACTGCCGTTTCATCCAAGTATTGGAACTATGACCTAGGCGATGGCACCGAAGCTGGCATTCCAGGATGGGGCAACTCCGAGCGCGAGTACTACATCAAAGACGCGATCAAGCAAGATGGCAAAAGTTCGGCAGTAATCACCGCCAAGCGTATGAAGGTTCCAGCTGGCGGCCAGACTTCAAAGGAAAACCCTTACCTCTGCTATTACGGCACGGCATGCGAGTGGACCAGCGCGAAAGTGACAACTTTCGGCAAGGTCGGTTTTCAATACGGCCGAATGGAGGCCCGAATCAAGAATCCTAAGGGTGTTGGAATGTGGCCAGCGTTTTGGATGCTCGGCTCTGACATTGCAACCAACCAGTGGCCAGCGTGCGGCGAAATCGACATCATGGAAGCCAAAGGTGCAAGCCCAAAGACAGCTTTCGGAACCGCTCACGGCCCTGGCTACTCCGGCGGCGACGCGATCGGCGGCCTCACCCAGATGAAGACTTTTAACTACACGGGCTTCAACACCTATGCAATCGAATGGAAGCCAGACCAGATCAAGTGGCTCCTGAATGACAAGGTTTACTTCACTTTGAACAAGAAGGATGTCGGAGACAACGAGTGGGTCTTCAACAAGGAGTTCTACCTGATTATGAACGTGGCCGTGGGCGGTCAGTTCACCGGTGAAGTTGACCCTGACCTGAAATCAGGTGCTATGACAATCGACTGGGTTCGCTATTACTCAATCGATGGAGTCGGAAAGGTGACCAAGTACTAATGAAACTTCGCACATTTGTAGGCGCTGGTCTACTGCTTAGCTTGACCATGACCCTTGCCCAGCCCGGTGTAGCAGCCACTCCAGCCAAGAAGCTCCTGTGGTCCCAAGAATTTAACGAGGCCGCGGGTACTGCACCGAATGCCAAGTACTTCAAATACGATCTCGGTGGTGGCGGCTGGGGAAACAAAGAAATGCAGTGGTACACCGAGGATGCCGTGCAGACCAACGGCCAAGGTCAACTTGTAATTACGGCCTCGAAAATTCCGACAACCCAGGATGGCGACCTGCCTTACAACTGTTTCGGCGATTGCCAATACTTCAGCGGCAGAGTCAACACCCAAGGCAAGGTTCGGTTCAAGTATGGTCGTCTCGAGGCGAGAATCCAGATGCCTGCCGGCGGAGGAGTTTGGCCTGCATTCTGGCTACTAGGAAGCAACATCGTCGCGAAGAGCTGGCCTACCTCAGGTGAAATCGACGTGGTCGAGCTTCGTGGTCGTGAACCTAATCGAAATATTGCCACTGCACACGGCCCAGGATATTCAGGTGCCAACGGCAAGACCAATGTGGCCGTTGCTCCGCAGTCGCTTGCGGCGGGTTTCCACACGTATGCCATCGACTGGGCTGCAAACAAGATCACATGGTCACTTGACGGAAAGGCATTCCACACGGTCACCCCTGCAACCGTGAAACCAAACACGTATGTCTTCAATCAGGATTTCTTCCTAATCCTTAACGTTGCTATGGGCGGCGATTTTGACGGCGGTCTGCTTGACACCAGCATCGAGAAGGCAGAGATGAAGGTTGACTACATCCGCTATTACGCAATCAATGGGGTTGGAAAAGTAACCAACAAATGACCTTGAGCAAGGGGTGGGCAATCGGCGCGATTGCCCTTGCCTTCATCGGCCTTAGCGTCTCTGCCAGTTCTGCCACGGCCAAGCGCGCAATGACCGGCCAGGTTTGCACGATAGTTGGCACAGAAAAAGCCGATGTGCTTCGCGGCACGCCTCGGGCAGATGTCATCTGCGGATTCGGTGGCAACGACGTGCTTTACGGGAATGCCGGAAACGACGTCCTCGACGGCGGCACTGGAAATGACCGAATCTTTGGTGGCGACGGCAACGATTGGATTTTTGGCGGCTCGGGCACCGATCTGTTAGACGGCGGCAAGGGAACTAACCTTTGTGTCACCGACGGCCGTGAAACCAAACTCACTTGCAAGACGGTCTCATCGTTTCCTAAGCCTGCGCCTGCCCCAGTGTCGACGGCGAAGCCCAGCGCAAGCCCATCCGAGTCAATGAGCCCCTCGCCTTCACCATCTACTTCATCAACACCCTCAGCAACTCCTTCGGCGACTGCAACACCCACGCCTAGCGCCACACCCACACCAACTTCTGGCTCAACGCCAACAACCCCTAGCCCGACACCAAGCCCCTCACCGAGCCCATCTCCTACGAATCAGACGATTCGGGTAACTTTCGAAAATGCAAGCAGCGACCTAACGCTGGTCGGGTTCGGGGGCGACAACGCTTCACTGAGTGCCGCGCCAAGTGCCAGCCCAACCGGTTCAACCAACGCTCTGAAGATCACTAGAGACTCAAGTTCTGGTGGTGCGGGTGCAGTATTTTTCACAGCCTCTCAGAACCTGATCACCTCAAACTCGAAGACCGTTACGCTCGAGCTTTATGCCCCTTCCGCGAATCGGCCGGTCTTGTTCAAGGTCGAAGACCCGAGCAATGCCGCGAACTCAATAGAAACTCTGGCTTCGACAACGTCGGTCGGCTGGCAGACTCTGACATTTAACCTTGCCAACCTGCGCTCAGGAACTCCCGCGTTCTCTTCTTCGACGAACTATCGCAAGGCAGTGATCTTTTACGACTTCGGAACCGCCACCGGGCCTCTAACTCTCTATGTAGATAACGTGATCTTCCAACCAGAAACCCAGCAGAACTCAACTCCGAGCCAGCCGACCTATACTCGCGGCTCACTGCTCTGGTCAGATGAGTTCAATGGTTCTTCCGGAGCTCTCGATTCGACTACCTGGACGTCCCGTCTGTGCGGGCAGTCTGCCTCCAATGGCGGCGGCTCTTGCTATAACAATGAGCAGCAGAGTTATCTCGCAAATGCGAACACCCTGGACGGCAGCGGTAACGCGGTGATCAGCAGCAACAAACTTTCGACACCAACTACCTCAAACTGCCTCGCCTGGTCTGGCTCTTGCGGCTTCACCAGCGGCCGGTTTGACTCGCAGGGCAAGGTCGCTTTTCAATATGGCCTTCTTGAAGCCAGGATTCAAAACCCGGCCGGTGGCGGAAACTGGCCCGCCTTCTGGCTACTCGGCACCGACATTACCTCGGTCGGCTGGCCGGCAACAGGCGAAATCGATGTCATGGAGGGCAAGTCGCCAACCCTGGTCTCTGGCGCATTGCACTGGTCTAACCAAGGTGCCGATGCGGTTGCCGCCGCAAACGCGTCAAGCTCTGATTATGCGGCCGGATATCACACATACTCGATCTACTGGCTCGAAAACTATTTAGCGCTCTATGTAGACGGCACAAAGATTCTCGAGCGAACTAACGTCACGCTTGATCAGGCTGGCGCTTGGGCTTTCAACCACCCGTTTTTTGTGATTTTCAACAATGCAATCAGCGCCCCTGGCGGTTTCAGCGATGCCTATGATGGATGGTCAAGCAGCCAGATGAAGATTGATTACGTGCGCTACTACCAACTGAACGGTCTTGGGGCAGTCAGTAACTAACGTATGCAATGTGAGTAGAGTTTGGCGTCCAACTATTGACGGTGATTGTTCCCTGACCACCGAATAGTTTGGGTGCTTTCAGCAATTTGCCAGGCACCCTCGCGAACCAGTTTTATTTCGACATCCAAGTCGGCTGGGTGGCCAACTGTTTCGGGTGGGTAACTTAGATACACCCAAAGCTTGCCGTCGGACGAAGTGTGCGGAAACCAATTCACACGATTATCAAAAGTTAGTTGCTCAAACTCTGTGCCGTCGACTTTGGCACGAACAATCTGTGCCGCACCTAGCGCCGTTGAGAAATGCTCGGAATTGAAGTAAACCCAATTGTCATCATCTGAAAATTGACAGTCGTCTTCTGAGCCAGAACCATGGACCAGGGAGCGATCTTCACCAGTCTGGATGTTTTGAATGTGGATGCGCCCAGATGAAAATATGTCCTCAGCTTTGCCGTCAAGTTCGACATACTCAATTTCGGTACTTCGCGAATTCACGCGGTGTAGAAACTGCATTTTGTTTGGTCGGTTCGCGGTTATACGCTCGGCTACCCCACTCGCAATTGCGACCTGGTACACATGCCAATCCTGATTTACCGATAGAAAAATTGACTCGTGATCGTTAGCAAGCACATGATCGTTGTTCAACTCTGGGATGCCTGTGATTTTGATTTGTTCCGGAGCACCAAGACCACTCGATCCAAACCTGTCATTACATCGAGGATATGAACCGCCAGCAGATTGCTTTTTAGCGTATGACTTGCGACCTCCTGCTAAAAAGCATAGGCAACTTGATTTACCCAAATGTTTCGGGCGGGAATTGTCGTGCGTATAGCGCACATCTGTTCTAAGCGCGCACAATATTTGTAAACTTGAAACCATGACATCATCAGCATTTATCTATGACTTCGTTCGCACCCCCTTCGGCCGTTACGGCAAAAGCATGGCGGGGTTTCGCCCTGACGATCTAGCCGGGTTTGTAGTTAGAGAGCTGATCAGCCGCAACCAAAACATCGAACCTGCAGCTATCGATGACATCATCCTTGGAGATGCGAACGGTGCTGGCGAGGACAACCGCAACGTTGCTCGAATGGCTGCCCTCTTGGCGGGCTTGCCAACCTCGATTCCGGGAACCACTGTAAATCGCCTCTGCGGCTCGGGTATGGAGGCTGTGATTCAGTCGAGCCGTGCAATCGAAACCGGTGACGCCCGCGTGA
>JBEGKM010000008.1:0-14764 GCA_041184065.1 Actinomycetota bacterium | reverse complement strand
TTCCACTCGTCAAGATATTCGCGCTCACCGCTCAAGAACCGCTTGCGATTTGCCTCTTCGCGAAGGCTCATGCAGAACTGGTTCAGCTCGAAACCTTCACGAGCCTTTTGAATGGTGAAGATGGTTGTGCCCGGAATGTCCTTAAACTGCTCAAAATCTGGTTTCATCTTTTAGCTCCAGTAGAGGTTGTTTGGGTTAGTAACGAGAAGCTTCTGCTGCAGTTCTGAGTTGACGGCAATAGAAGGTACATAATCGACGAGTATGCCATCGTCTGGCATCTCTTTCTTCATGTTCGGGTGCGGCCAGTCGGTGCCCCAAAGCACCCTGTCAGAGAATTCTTCGACTACTGCCTTGGCAAACGGCACCACATCAGCGTAAAGCGGCGAACCCGTTGCAGTTAGTCGATCTGGGCAACTAACTTTTGCCCAAACATCGTTCTCGCGCATGAATTTTTGAAATAGAGCGAAATCTGGGTTATCGAGCGGCTTTGAAACATCGGGCCTACCCATGTGATCTACCACAATTGGCACACCAAGCGATGTGAAGAAATTCCACTTCTCGGCCAGATCTGCTGGCTCGAAATAAAGCACAACGTGCCAACCGAGTGGCTTGATCTTCTCGATGATTCCGCGGTAATAGTCGTCGGGCTTTGGATCAACTAGGCGCTTCACGTAGTTGAATCGAACTCCACGAACGCCAAGCGCGTGCATTCGTTCTAGCTCTGCCACTGTTACATCTGCTTTGACCGTGACAACACCGCGAGCCTTGCCAGTTGAGTGTTCAAGAACATCAAGAAGTGCAGAGTTGTCAGAGCCATGGCAGGTTGCCTGCACAACCACGTTCTTCTCGAAGCCCAAAAAGTCACGGAGTGCAAAAAGCTGCTCGCGGCTGGCATCGCAAGGGGTGTATTTGCGTTCGGGTGCGAAGGGAAACACATCACCAGGCCCAAAAACGTGACAATGCGCGTCAACCGCACCTGCTGGCACAACAAACTTTGGCTTTGACGGGTTTGGGTGCCAATCCAGCCAATCGGCATCTTTCACAAACTGACTCATAGTCCCCGAGCCTCCAGCTTTTGATTCAGGCGAGGGAAAACCCTGCGGGTGTTGGTTGAAAAAATGCTGGCCTTTTCGGAGTCACTGATTTTTGCGTTGTCGATGTATCGCTTGGTGTCATCAAAATATTGACCGGTCTGAGGGTCAATGCCGCGAACGGCACCGATCATCTCTGAACCAAACAAAATGTTCTTGTTGTCGATTACCTCGACCAACAGATCGATGCCCGGCTGGTGATAAACGCAGGTGTCAAAGAAAACGTTGTTCATCAGGTGGGTGTCAAGACTCGGCTGCTTCAACATGTCGGCAAGCCCGCGATAGCGACCCCAGTGATAAGGAACTGCACCACCACCGTGAGGAATGATGAATTTTAGAGTCGGGAAATCTTTGAACAGGTCACCTTGAATTAACTGCATGAAGGCGGTGGTGTCGGCGTTCATATAGTGAGCACCGGTGGCGTGGAAGTTTTTGTTACAGCTTGCAGAAACGTGAATCATGGCGGGCACATCGAGCTCGACCATCTTTTCGTAAAGCGGGTACCAGAACTTGTCGGTTAGAGGCACAGTTTGCCACTGGCCACCACTTGGGTCTGGGTTTAGGTTGCACCCTATGAAACCGAGTTCATTAACGCATCGCTCAAGCTCTGCGATAGTTGCAGTCAGGTCTGCACCAGGCGACTGAGGCAACTGGCAAACTCCAACAAAAGTTTCTGGGTAAAGATCAACGACGCGCTTGATTAGGTTGTTGCAGGCGATTGTCCACTCCAGGCTGATTCGCTGGTCGCCTTCGTGGTGGCCCATAGCTGAGGCGCGCGGCGAAAATATTGTCAGATCACTGCCACGCTCGTTGATCAAACGAAGCTGGTTGCCTTCGATGGTTTCGCGAATCAGCTCATCAGAGATTTCTGGGTATGCAGGGGTCGGCAGGCCCGCCTTGAACGCAGCCAGCTGGTCTTCGCGCCACTGGTTGTGTGGCTCAGGCGCGGTTGTGTAGTGACCGTGACAGTCGATGATCATTGGTTCTCCCATGCTGATTTTGATACGAAGATGTTGCCCGACATCAACATGCGAGCGGTGCGAAGCAGAGCCGACTTTGTAACTACCAACTGAGGGCCAGAATTGTCGACCTGCATCTGAACTGTGAAGAACCCGGTTGGGTGTTCAACCTCGATGTTGAGCTCAGCGGCAACCTCAGTTAGCCCTGCTATTTTGTTGGCAACGCTGCCAGGCAACATGCACGCGGTCGCAACCGAAACAGCGCCAAGAACTCCGATGGCCTCATGTGCTCGGTGAGGGATGAAGGTGCGAGTGTTGATTAGCCCACCGTCTTTTGCAGGTGAAAGTAGCGACATCTTCGGCACGGTTTTGTTGGTCACATCGCCCAGGTTCATGCGCTCACCGACAGCAAGGCGAATTGCCTCAACTTTGGCACGCAATTCGGCATTTGCTTCAAGCTCTTCTGGGGTTTCGTAGCCGCTGATGCCAAAGTCAATCGCGTTTAGACAAACGACAGGCATTCCATTGTCGATGCAGGTGACTTCAATGCCGTTTACGATATCGACCACGTTGCCAGTCGGCAAGAGTGCCCCACAGCTTGACCCAGCAACATCTTCAAAGTTGATGTTCACCGGTGCGTGAAAGCCTGGCACGCCATCGATGCGAGCAGCGCCGTCATAGTTCACAACTCCGCCGGGAGTTTCAACAAACGCCGTGGCCTTAGCCTCAGTGTTCACCATAAAAATCGATACCGGGGTTAGTTCACCAACTGCATCAACAAGTCCTCGCTCAATAGCAAATGGCCCCACTCCGGCAAGAATGTTGCCGCAGTTCTGCTGGTCACTAACCTCGGCTCGATCTGGCCAAACCTGCAAGAACAGGTAGTCAACATCGATTCCTTCGCGAGTCGACTTGCTAACCACAGCGACCTTCGAAGTTAGAGGGTGTCCACCACCCATCCCGTCGATTTCACGGGCATCTGGTGAGCCCATCGCAGCTAACAAGAATCGATCGCGGGCAGCGGTATCGGCAGGCAAATCCGAGGCCAGAAAATAGAGACCCTTGGATGTGCCGCCGCGCATCACCGAGCACGGAACTGACTGCTGCGAGTTGGTCATTGTTATTCCTGGTAGTCCTCGTAGACGAGGCCCTTGGCTGCAAGTTTTTCGCGCATCTTGTAGATGTCGAGGCCAAGCTCACCGGATGCAAGGCGGGCGCGCTTCTCGGTCTCCATCGCCTCGCGGGCCTGCGCAGCCTCAAGCACCTTTGCCGCGTCCTCGCGGCGAACAACGCATACGCCGTCTACATCGGCAACGATCACATCGCCTGGGCGCACGTGCTGGTTTGCAATCATGATTGGCACCTGCACGTTGCCTGGGGTTTCTTTGACGGTGCCCTGAGATGAAATCACCTTTGACCACACCGGGAATCCCATTTCGGTGAGTGTCGAGACGTCGCGCACGCCGGCATCGATGATCAAGCCACGAACGCCGTGGGCCATCAGGCTTTCGGCAAGCAAGTCGCCAAGATAGCCGTCGTCACAGGCGCTGGTTGGTGTGACAACAAGGATGTCGCCAGGTTGAGCCTGCTCAACGGCAACGTGAATCGACCAGTTATCACCTGGAGCAACCTCACAGGTAAGTGCATTGCCAGCGATCTTATCGGCGAAAATTGGGCGTAGGCGATGGTGAAGCAGGCCGATTCGACCCTGTGCTTCGTGAACCGTGGCCGAACCCAGTTGGGCCAAGCCATCAACGATTGCTAGGTCTGTGCGAGGGGTGCCGCGAACTACTCTTGCCATGATTTCCTAACGAATTCCTACATAGTTCTCGGCAAGATTAACCTGCAGAGCCCTATTTTTCATCACATGCTTCAACTGCGAAATCTGCAGCTGATTATCAAACTCATCCTTGCTGGTGTGCAGCATCGAGGTCATCCACCATGAGAAGTGGGTTACACGCCAAACGGTTTCTTTGGCTCGCTCTTCGAAGCGGTTCAACAAAGTGGCGTCGTTCTTCTTGAAAAACTCGACCAGGCCCTGGCCCAAGAATCGCACGTCGTTGGCGGCCGAGTTCAAGCCCTTCGCACCGGTTGGCGGCACAATGTGCCCCGCGTCGCCAACCAGAAACAACCGGCCATGCTGCAATTTGCTTGAGACAAATGATCGCATTGCCAAGATGCTCTTTTCGGTGATCTCGCCGGTCTTTAGCTCCCAGCCGGGGGTAGCCATGCGCTTCGACAGAGCCTCCCAGATTCGGTCGTCAGACCAATTGGCGATGTCATCGGTAGGGTCAACCTGCAAATAGAGTCGGCTAACTTTTTCTGATCGCATTGAATGCATCGCAAAACCGTCTTCGTGACGAGCATAGATAAGTTCGTCTGTTGACGGAGCAACGTTTGCCAAAACTCCAAGCCAGCTGAACGGGTAAACCCTTTCAAAGCTGCCAACCTCGGCGCCTGGCAATGCCTTGCGCGACGGGCCCCAGAAGCCATCGCAACCAGCAATTACCGCACTTTCAATTCGTTGAGGGTTACCCTCGCTGTCCAGAAAGGTCACCGACGGGTTTTCTGATTCGATGCCGTGAAGCTCGACCTCGGTTGCCTCGTAGAAAATCTTTTGGCCGGCCTTTTCACATGCGGCATCGAGGTCTTTTTGAACTTCGGTCTGACCGTATACCCAAACCGAGTAGCCAATCAGGTCGGCGATGTCGAGGCGAACCTTTTGCTCACCGAGTTGCAAATAGATTCCGTGGTGTTCGAGACCTTCTTGGTGCAGCCTCTCGCCTACCCCGATCTCTTGAAGCAAGTCGACAGTTTGTGCTTCAAGCAGACCCGCGCGAATTCGAGACTCAACGTATTCTCTCGACTGATTTTCGACAACGATTGACTCGATACCGTGCAAGGCAAGATAGCGATTGAGCATAAGGCCTGATGGGCCAGCACCGATGATGGCAACCTGAGTTTTCATAACTCTCAGAAAACACCAGTTTTGTGCGATTCGTTGGATTACTTCCACTCAACGGAAGTATTTTAAATAACGATTTAGACCCGCTGGTTTAGGTCGCCCATACCGTTGAGAATCAGTTTCTTCGACAGCGCGTTGGCCGATACCTTGAGAACCGAAACCATGCGTTCGATGTCGCGGTTCTCGACCGGAGTAACAATGCCCAGCGCCGCGATCACTTTGTTTCCGTAGCCCGAAATCGGCACCGCAAGAGAGGTTGCGCCGATAGCTAACTCTTCTTTCGAATGCGCAAAGCCCTTCGACTTGATCTCTTGCAGCTGACGTTTAAGCACGGCAACATCGGTGATGGTTTGACCGGTGTAGCTATCGAGTGAGGCGAAAACTGCATTCTGAAGATCGGTCGAGCCGTGGGCTAGCAGCACCTTGCCAACGCCCGATGCATGCAGCGGCAAGCGGGCGCCTGGCTTGCTAATCACCTCGAGCGTTCTAGAGCCGGCGATTCGCTCGACAATCAAACACCGAAAACCGTCGAGAACACCAATCTGAACGGCGTCGTTTGCTAGCTGATAAATGTCTTCCATGTAAGGCAGTGCGACTTCACGCAAGTCCGAGTGCAGCGAGGCAAGGATGCCAAGGCGCCAGATTTTGCTGCCGATTTCATACGAGCCATCAAGGGTTCGGGTTAGAGCACCTTGGGCGACGAGTTCGTGCACTAGTCGGTGGCAGGTGGTTAGCGGCAAGCCGGTGCGGCGGGCAATTGCGGCAAGAGATTGATGGCGATGCTCTTCATCAAAGGCGTCGAGCACCAAGAAAGCGCGCCCAGTGACCGACTTGCTATCGGGCAACTCTGCGGCTGCTGCGGGTTTAGGCGCTTTCGAGGTCATGAAAAGAGTCTACTTCCGTTAGATGGAAGCAGGCCAGCTTCAAGCGGCTCAGCTCGTTTTGCTGTTTTTGATGAGTAAAGAACCCAGCGCGATGAGCGCACCGAGCAAGGCTCCAACCCAAAGCGCGATACCAAGATCAGAAAGCGATGCCAGCCAACCTATGATGGCAGGGCCGCCGAGCATACCGGCATAAGTGAGGCCAAACACCTTGGCCATGTTGCGACCCGAGTGTGATTCTTCGCCAACGGTCGCCGAATAGGCGAAGATTTGTGGCACGACCGCCGAAACACCAAGACCAGCAATCAACCAACCGAACAATGAGAGGTTGTGTGGCTGCAAAGTTAGCGCCAGTGCGATGCCAACTGCGGCGAGCGCACCGCCCCAACGAATCACAAAGATTCGGCCGAACTTTTCGACGACCTTGTCTGCGACAAAGCGAAAGGCCGCCATGGCTGATGAAAAGACCACTACCGAAAGTGCAGCTTCAGCCTTTGGCACACCTAGAACGTTAACGCCGTGAAGTGCAGACCAGTCGATGCCGACGCCCTCGATGAGAGCGCCTGCGCCACCCATGAAGCCAAGTGCGATCATCATCTTCAAGAATGGGCGGTTAGCTGCGTTTGCTGCCGCCTTAATCTTCAGAGCCTCGGCCTCAGAGGGCTTATCGGCCTTGGCGACTTTAACCTTCGCGGTGTCTAACAAAAGCGGAGTGAATGATGCCGACGCTACCGCGAAGAAAAGACCAACTGCTGAGAGGGTGACCTGCATCGGAACTTCGGCGGCCAATGCAGCTGCACCGGCAGAGGCACCGATCACACCACCGATGGACCAAAAAGCGTGAAAGGCCGAAAAAATTGGGCGACCGTAGGCCTTTTCTATGTCAACCGCGTGAGCATTCATCGAAATATCGGCCGAACCCAGCGCAAATCCAAGAACGAACAGAGCTAAACAGACTTGCAAAAGGTCGGTTGCCAGCGCGGGCACCATCAAAGCCAAGCCCGCAAGAATATTGGCACCGATAACCACTGGCTTGCTGCCAATTTTGTCAACCAAGGCGCCAACTAGTTGCATGGCGCTTAACGCACCCATACCCGCCGACAAAATAACCAGCGCAATCGCGCCACTCGAAATGCCCAGGTTTTGCTCAACCACCGGCAGGTGCACTGCCCAAATAGTCATGGTTGCGCCGGCAAAAGTGAACATGGCCGAAACCGCAAATCGTGCCAGACGGTTCTCGCGCGATTGCTTCACTTTTGCTGTTGCCATGATTAACCCCTGGTCCAGATAACTTTGATCTCGTGTTCGTGTGCAAAGCGCTCCAAATGACCGCCCAATACATTCTCTACCTTGGCAAGAGATTCTTCGTCAGGCGCCTCGACCTCAAGCACAACGCAGCCATTGGCAACCGAAACTAGCCCAGCACCTACGGTGAGCGTCAATTTGCTGCCACGGTCGGTCTCGGTCACTTCTGCCTTGTGGCCAAGGTGCGAAACGAGTTGTTTGGCCCAACGCTCTGGGCGTTCTATGGCTACTTGAGCCTTTGATGTTGGCATTTTAAAGGACCTTCTTTACAACGCTAGATTTGAGCATCATCTGGCCGAAGCCATCGACTTTGGCATCGATGTCATGGCCGTCAACTGGGCTAACCAGACGAATGTTGCGAACCTTGGTGCCAACCTTGATGGCGCTCGAACTTCCTTTGACCTTGAGGTCTTTAGCGATGGTCACTGTGTCGCCATCAGCCAAAACATTTCCTGAAACGTCTTTTACAACGCGAGAAGGCTCGCCACCAAAATCATCTTCAACCTCGGCTGGGTTCCACTCATGTGCACACTCAGGGCAAACCAAGAGGGCACCCATCTCGTAGGTCCATTCGCAGTTACATTGTGGGCAGGCTGGCAGGGTTTCACTCATCGCATCAGTTTAAAGCAAAAGGCCCGAGCCGAAGCCCGAGCCTTTCAACAACAAGAGAAGTTACTTCTTCTTGCCCTTAGCCTTCTTCTTTGGCGCAGGCTTGGTAACTGCCTGGCCAACGATGATGTCTTTTCCGTTGAACGCCATAGTTGGCGAACCGTGCAGCGAGTAACCGTTCTCGAGGTGCAATCGAACCTTGGAGCAGAATTCTGAGTTGTCGATGCCGGTGAGCAATTTATAGGTCTTGGTGAAATCTGGTGCCGATGGCGCAATCACGACAGCTGACTTGGTCGCAACAGAACGAGCTGCGGCAGGTCGGGTGGCGGGTTTGCGAGTTGCTGCGGCCGGCTTGCGGGCAGCGGTTGAAGTGGTGCGCTTCGCGGCTGGCTTTGCCGCGGTGGTCTTAGTAGTAGTCATAGTTTGATTTTGCCACCGTTCGATCGACTACCTTCACCGCAATCGGTGTTATTTGATTAATTATGTTTTTACCGGGTAAACAGCAAGACCCCGATCTTTGATCGGGGTCTTGCTTTCAAATCTCTTACTTGTCGAGGTGAAAGTAAGGAACGATCAGGTAAATTCCATAGATTAGCGCCGAGGCACAAATCGTGAACATCATGTAAGCGCCGGAACGGTTTAGCACTTCGGCGCGGATAGCCTTTGATTTGCCCTTCTTAGCTCCAGGCACAAGGTGACGAGCGTTAGTCAACCAGCGCATGCCGAGCGAAAAGCTGGCGACAAGAATGGTTGAACCGACAATCGAAACAATCGCAACCAAGATGAGGTTGTTCCACTCAATCATTACTTCTTACCTTTCTTTGCGGCCTTGGCTGCACGAGCAGCCTTGGCCTGGGCTGCGCGAACCTGACGAGGCGAGGCAACAACCTCTGATGCGCCTTCGACTTCGCTCAAAACATTGTGGTGGCCGATGCGGTTGCGTCGTGACACCTGGAAGATTGCGAGAATCGCACCTATGGTAACTACTGCATCAATCAGGAGGCCGTATGGGCTAGACATGGTTAGGAATGCAGACAACGCACCCACGGCACCAGCAGCAGGCAAAGTGAAGAACCAGCCCGCGAAAACCTGACCGGCCTTGCTCCAGCGCACCGCTCCGCCTTTTCGACCAAGACCGGCACCCATCACAGAACCCGAAGCCACCTGAGTGGTAGAAAGGGCAAAACCAAGGTTGCTTGAAGCAAGAATGGTAACGCCGGTTGCGACCTCAGCTGACAGACCCTGAGGCGGTTTGATTTCTGCCAGTCCGGAGCCCATGGTCTTGATGATTCGCCATCCGCCAGAGTAAGTTCCCAGCGCAATTGCGGCTGCGGCAGAGATGATTACCCACCACTCAACATGGTTACCGTCAGACTGAAGCCCCGAGGCAACTAGAACCAAAGTGATAACACCCATGGTCTTCTGTGCATCGTTGGTGCCATGAGACAGAGCCACGAGTGAAGAAGAGAAAACTTGGCCAATCTTGAAGCTTGCGCGGCCGGTACCGATGCCGGTCTTCTTGCGCTGTGCTTGTGAACGTGCGGTGATCAGGTATGCCAGACGCGTTGCCAAGAACGCGGCGATGCCGGCAACGAGTGGGGCAAACAGCGCAGGAAAGATGACCTTCTCGAGAACCTTGGGAAAGTTGATTGCGGCAACACCGGCGTAGGCCAGCGCAGCGCCAATCAGGCCGCCGAAAAGCGCGTGCGATGAAGAAGAGGGTAGTCCGAGCAACCAAGTGGTTAGGTTCCACAGAATCGCACCCGTTAGGCCGGCAAACACCATTTCGGCACCAAGGTTTACACCTTCATTGATAAGCGACACCGAGATTGTCTTGGCAACTGCGGTGGAGAGGAATGCGCCCACGAGGTTCATGAGGGCTGCAATGATCACTGCGGTGCGAGGCTTCAGCGCGCCTGTGGCGATGGCTGTAGCGCTCGAGTTAGCAGTGTCGTGAAAACCGTTGGTGAAGTCAAAGAAAAGAGCGAGGGCAACAACTAGGCCCACGATCAAAATGGGATCCATGGGATCCTTCCTGTTCGATTGCGAAGAGAATCTAAACGATGCCGGTTAGTTTATGGACAGAAGGTTAACTAACGGTAAACATACCGCCTATTCCCTGATTGTAAAGCCCCAGCTGCCGGCCCAAGGGCGACCAGCCTCGAGGTGAATCAGGTCTTCGCCGGTGTTGAACGCGTTCGCGCCTCCGGTCTGCGGCTCGATGGCAATGGCGTGCATGCGCGGCCCGTCTTCATCGCGGTAATAAAAATCGGGGGTGAACAAAACCAGGTGGCCAAAGTTTTGGTCTTGCCAAACATCTATAACTTCACCATCGGGTGATTTCAACCAGGTGTGCGCCAAACCATTTTCGTCGCGAGGCAAATCCGTAAAACCGTGATCGATGTGGCCACGCTTTAGCTGAACGCCCTCAGACAAATCGAAGTAGGTGCCGGCCGTTGCCGCCTTGCCGATCGGAAGCTGGCGCTCGTTGACCTCGAGCACCGTCTGGGCACCAGAAGTAAGCACGCAATCGCCGGTAGAAAAACCCTCGAACATGAAATACGCGTGCGCCCCGACAACATATGGGGCAGGCTCAGCGGAATGGTTCAAAGCAGTGTGCGTGACCTTCATACCGTGTTCGACAAGTTCATAGGTAACGGTGGTATCAACCAGAAACGGGTAGCCGCTGCGAGGAAAAACGGTGGCGGCGAGAGTTACCTTCGACGCAGTCTGGTGAACCACCTCGTATGGGTAGTGCACCAAAAGACCGTGGTTCGAGTTGTTCTGGTTATGGATGGTGATTGGGACTTCGAGGCGCTTGCCATTGTGGGTCCAAGCACCATCTTCAAGGCGGTTGACCCAAGGGGCCATAACTATGCCCTCATGAAACGGGCTGATTGAACTCGAATTGCCCGGCTCAAGGTGTTCACGACCGTTTACCTTAAACGAGCGAAGCGCGGCACCCACAGATGAGATGCTCGCGGCAAGGCTCTCAGAGCCGAAAGTCGCCGAAAGGCTAAACTGATGTCCTGTAGCTGAATGCATTGCTTCAGCCTACTCTCAGTTGCAAATGGCCTCTGGCAACAAGCCGAGCGAAGGCGGAACCATGATCAAAAAGATTGATGCGAAACTAGCCGACGGGCGTGACCTCTTCTATTTTGACGATTCAAGCTCTAAACGAGCCACCGAGCGCAAACCAGACACCCGCGAGTTAGACCCTCGCCCAGCCGTGGCCCAAATGCGACTCGACTCGCTGACCGGTGACTGGATCTCGGTGGCGGCCGCCCGCCATAACCGAGCTTTTTTGCCACCGGCACACCAGTGCCCGCTTTGCCCGACCACTGCCGAAAACTTGTCGGAACTGCCAGACAACTTTGATGTTGCCGTGTTCGAAAACAAGAGCCCTTCTTTTGGACCAAAACTTGCCGAGATTGACGACCCAAACTATGCCGTTGTGCCAACGCTAGATCTTGGCTCTGTGCGTGACTCGATTGGACGATGCGAAGTTGTCGTTTTTAGCCCAGAGCACCTTGGTTCTCTTGGTGGTCTTCCAGTTGAACGCATAAGAACGGTGATTGAAGCTTGGGCTCAGCGCACCGAAGCGCTGCAGGCCATGCCTGGAATCAGACAAGTCTTTCCTTTTGAGAACCGCGGCCAAGAAATCGGTGTAACCCTGCACCACCCGCACGGGCAAATTTATTCGTACCCGTATGTAACACCTCGAACCGCCAAGGTTCTTGACTCGATCAAGGCATACGGCCCAAACCTGTTCGCCGACACACTTGCATTTGAGCAAGCAGGCGAACGAGTTCTCATCAAGGGTGAACACTTCACCGCGTATGTGCCGTTTGCCGGCCGCTGGCCGATCGAGATTCACCTATTACCCCACCGCCATGTGCAGCACCTTGGCCAGTTGACCGAAGGTGAGCGCGATGAGCTTGCTTCGATTTATTCAAGACTCTTGAAGGCAATCGACAAAATTTACGACAGTCCGACTCCATACATATCGGCTTGGCACCAGGCGCCGCTAGTCGAAGGCGGCGAAAACGTTCGGCTTCAGCTTCAAATCACCTCGCCACGTCGCGCCGCAGATAAGTTGAAATACCTGGCGGGTTCTGAGTCCGCCATGGGTGCTTTCATCGCAGACTTTCCGCCAGAAAAGACAGCGGCCCAGATTCGAGAGGTGCTCTAATGCCCGATTCAACGCTCACCGCAGTAAAGCGCGATTTCGAATCAACTTTTGGTCACGCGCCAACCGGCGTTTGGTCGGCACCCGGTCGCGTTAACTTGATTGGCGAGCACACCGATTACAACGAAGGCTTCGTGTTTCCGTTCGCGATCAATCGCAGAACCTACGCTGCGATTGGCGAGCGAACCGACAATCTAATTAGGGTGGCCTCGAGTTTTTCACCCGAGATTCACGAAGTTGATCTCACAGCGATCAAGCGTGACGAATCAAATGATTGGGCGGCATACCCGTTTGGCGCGGCCTGGGCAATTCAGCAGACCGCTAGGGCAAAGGGCATCGAGATCAGACCAACCGGTTTCGATTGCTTTATTAAATCTGATGTTCCTGTTGGCGCTGGGCTGTCGTCATCGGCGGCTCTGGAGTGCGCAGTTGCACTCGCGCTGAACGAACTTTGGGCCGTAGGGCTGGATCGGCGTGACCTTGCTCGCGTGGGTCAGCTTGGCGAAAACGAAATAGTAGGAGCACCAACCGGCATCATGGATCAATCGGCTTCGCTGCTTGGCGAAACCGACAAGGGCGTGTTCTTAGATTGCCAAAACCTAGAGGCCCAGGTGGTTGATTTAGGTTTCGCTCGCGAGGGCTTAGAGCTTCTGATTATCGACACCAAGGTGGCTCACCGCTTGGTTGATGGCGGTTATGCAACTAGACGCGCGGCCTGCGAACTAGGTGCCGAAATCATGGGCGTGAGTTCGCTTCGCGGCTTGTCGGTTGCCGACCTTGCCAAGGCCAAAGAACTCTTGGATGACCTCACCTATCGCCGAGTTCAGCACGTGGTGACTGAAAACGATCGAGTGCTCGAGACAGTGAAAGTTTTGCGTGAGCAAGGCCCGCGCGCAATCGGCAAGCTGCTGTATGCATCGCACGAATCGATGCGCGACGACTTTGAGATTTCGGTGGACGAGCTAGACACCGCAGTTGAAACGGCTCTTCGTCACGGCTCAATCGGTGCGCGCATGACAGGCGGCGGTTTTGGTGGAGCCGCGATAGCGTTGACCCCGGTCGAAAAGATTAGCGAGGTCTCGTTGTCTGTCACTGCCGAATTTGAAGCGCTCGGTTATGCCAAGCCAGACATCTTCGTGGTCTCAGCAGCACCCGGAGCTCGCAAAGAAAACTAGCCCGATTCGGGTTGCGACTGAGCTACTCGTTTGAGAGCTGGTTGCCACAGCGATAGAAACCGGTGGCCAGGTTGTCGATTGCATCTTTGGCTTCGGTTTTTACATCGCCAAGCGCGTAGATCGCAAAGGTCAAAGCGGTGCCATCCTTGGCATTGATTATGCCTGCGAGGGTATAACCCTTCTTGATCCAACCGGTCTTGGCCAAAATCTTTCCGGCTGCATCTAGGTTGTCGCCCTTAAACCGGCTAGCTAGAGAGCCCGACTCGGCAGCCACTGGCAGGCCATCCCTGATGACTTTGAAGTCGCCGGTGCCGTTGAGCACCAACTTCATGAACTTTGCCATGTAGGTCGGTGAAACCGCATTGAAGTTGCTAAGGCCCGAGCCATCGCGAACCACAATGCCACTCGAGTCAAGACCTGTCGAGGTTAGCGCCTGCTTGATTGCAACGTTGAGCGACGAGAACGAACCGTCGAAGCCCTGATCCAGTGAAACAAGTCGAGCAAGGGCCTCGGCCTGAGTGTTGTCTGAAACCTGAAGCATGTGAGTGATCCACTTGCTGATTGGCTGTGACGAGACCTTGGCGATCTCGGTCGCCGAGGTTGGCAACTTGCCCTCGCTTATGACTGCCGCAGACGCGTTGGCACCCAAGGCCTTTTTAAAGTAATTGCCTGCGTTCATGACCGGTTTGGTAGAACGTGCCGAGGTTTCGTTGCCCGGAGCCTTGCGGTCGCCGTCGACCTGAAGCGCAGTAACTTCAGACATGTAGCCTTCGGTCTGTTCGGTGCGTTCCCAGCTCGACTCCCAGCTAGGGCCGGTAAACAGGGTGCTGTCGAGAATGATTCGAGTGATCGGAATTCCGGCCATCTTTTTGTTCACATCAACGGCAAGAGTCGAGAGCTTAGGGGCATCCTTGTAGACCGATTGAGTGCCGGGTGCGGTTCGCGAAAGTGTAACGTCGCCGCCACCGACCAGATAAACGGTGCCAGGCGCAGATGGGTCACTGTAAACACGAGTGTCGACGCGGTAGTTCGGGCCAAGGGTTGCCAGCGCGGCAGCCGCGGTAAGGGTCTTTAACACTGATGCCGTTGCGGCCGGAGTGCCGGCATTTCGGTCAAACAGGATCTCTTCGGTGGCAGGGTTTAGAACCACTGCCGAAAGGTTTGCCAAGCGAGGGTCGGCGGCCAATTCGGCAACTGAACAGGTGCGTGTTGATGAAGAGCTTGGCGATGGGCTGGCACTGGCTGAATTGCTCGGCTGAGCGGTGTTGTTTGCGCCGGTCGAGGTTGGCAGCCCTCCCCCAGAAATGCTGAATCCACCGATGATCAGGGCAAGAACCGCAACACCAACACCGGCTCCAATTGCTACCTCTTTGAAATAGGCAAAGCCCTTGGTTTCTTCAGACAATTGATCTCCTGCAAACGGGCCAACTAGGCGCTGACCATCGATTTGATTTTATCTTTCTAAAGACCGATCAGTTGGCTTTGAGGCCAAAGCCGCACTGATACAAACGGGTGGCCAGAGTGTCGAGCGCTGGTCTTGCCGCATAACCAACACTCTTGCCGCCGGCCGATCTGGCAAAGAACGCATAG
>JBEGKM010000007.1:0-16668 GCA_041184065.1 Actinomycetota bacterium | reverse complement strand
GCGCCCGACGAACCCATGCCGCGGCCGTGCGGAATGATGTTGTGCGCGATTAGTTTGAAGGCTGGAACCGGCTGACCAAACTTTTCGAAGGTGTAGGCAATCGACTTAACGACCAGGTTGCTGGCGTCGGTAGGAACCTCGCCCTCACCCTCGCCGTGCACCTCGACAAATGCGCCCGTACCTTCGACGATCTCAACCTGAAGTTCGTCGTAGTAGGAAAGCGCCATGCCGAGAGTGTCAAAGCCAGGGCCAAGGTTGGCCGAGGTGGCCGGAACCTTTACCGTGACTTTTCTGCCGATTAGTGAAGTCATGGTTACTTCTTTGAAAGACCAAGCTGCTCGGCAACCTGAGCGGCGTTGTTTGGCACGCTGGTCGGCTCGATGTCTGAACCATCTTCGGCCTTTAGGGCCCACATTGGGTCTTTCAATCCGTGACCGGTTACTGTGACCACGATGGTCGAACCTGCTGGCACCTCGCCCAACTTTGAGTGCTTGAACAAGCCGGCAGCACCGGTTGCCGAAGAAGGCTCAACGAAAACGCCAACCTCTTGAGACAAGAAGCGGTGCATCCAAAGAATTTCAGCGTCTGAAGCGAAACCAAACTGACCGAGTGAACATTCGCGAGCCGAAAGTGCAAGGTCGTATGAGGCCGGGTTGCCGATGCGAATCGCGGTTGCGATGGTTTCTGGGTTCTTGACCGGGTTACCAAAGGTGAATGGTGCCGAGCCCTCGGCCTGGAAGCCCCACATCTTTGGAACGGCCTTGATGCGGCCTTCGTTGAAGTCTTCTAGGTAACCCTTGAAGTAGGCCGAGTAGTTGCCTGCGTTGCCGACCGGAAGCACGTGGAAGTCAGGTGCGAAACCTAGTGAGTCGACGACCTCGAATGCGCCGGTCTTTTGACCTTCGATGCGGTCTGGGTTGACCGAGTTGACCAGGTGAACCGGGTAGTTGTCTGAAAGGTCGCGAGCTAGGTCGAGGCAGTCATCAAAGTTGCCCTGAACCTGAAGAATCTGAGCCTTGTGAGCAACTGCCTGGCTTAGTTTGCCAAGTGAGATCTTGCCCTCGGGAACTAGCACTACCGACTTGATGCCGGCTGCGGCAGCATAAGCGGCGGCCGAAGCAGATGTGTTGCCGGTCGATGCCGCGATGACAGCCTGAGCACCGTGGCCAACTGCCTTGGAGACGGCCATGGTCATGCCGCGGTCTTTGAACGAACCGGTTGGGTTCATGCCCTCGACCTTTAGCAGCACGCGCTCTGCGCCAACCAACTTGGCAAGTGCCGGAGCCTCAACCAACGGGGTGCCACCCTCGCCGAGGGTAATCACTGGGTTGTCGCTAGAAATGTCTAGACGATCGATGTATTCGCGGATCACACCGCGCCATTGGTGAGCCATTAGATACCTTCTACTCGGATGACTGAAGTGATGGACTCGACCGCATCGTTTGCGGCGAGAGACTTTACGACTGCAGACAACGACGCGTCGGTCGCTGCGTGAGTGCCTACCTCGAGGGTAGCGGTCTTGCTTGGAATGCCGGCCAGCACACGCACTGACTGCTCAACAGTTTCGATCGAAACGTGGTGATCAGAGAACACGTTGGCAATTTTGGCCAAGATTCCAGGCTGGTCGGTGACCTCGAGGGTGATTTGGTAGCGAGTCTGAACGCGGTCAATTGGCAAGACCGGCAAATTTGCGTGCACCGAGTCGGCAAGACCCGGGCCACCGGCAACGTGGCGCTTAGCCGCCGAGACCAGGTCGCCTAGAACTGCGGATGCGGTTTGCACGCCTCCGGCTCCGGCGCCATAGAACATCAACGAACCGGCAGCCTCTGCTTCAACGAATACCGCGTTGAAAGCACCGCGAACGGCGCCCAGTGGGTGCTCACGTGAGATCAGCGCAGGGTGAACGCGAACCGAAACGCCCTCTTGGCCGGCTGCATCGGCGGCAACGCGCTCGCAGATAGCCAAGAGCTTGATGACATAGCCGTCACGCTTTGCGGCAGCCATTTGCTCGGCGGTGATTTTGGTGATTCCCTCGCGATAAACCGATTCGAGAGGAACCTCGGTGTGGAAGGCAAGCGATGCAAGGATGGCAGCCTTCTGAGCTGCGTCGAAGGCCTCGATGTCGGCGGTTGGGTCTGCCTCGGCATAGCCAAGTTCGGTTGCTTCGGCGAGTGCGTCGGCGAAGGTTGAACCGGTTGAATCCATGCGGTCAAGGATGAAGTTGGTAGTGCCGTTTACGATGCCCATGATGCGGTTGACCTTGTCACCGGCAAGAGATTCGCGAAGTGGGCGAATGATCGGAATCGCACCGGCTACCGCGGCCTCGAAATAAAGCTGCGCACCAACCTGCTCGGCGGTGTCGAAAAGTTCGGTGCCGTGGGTTGCAAGCAAGGCCTTGTTGGCCGTGATTACATCTGAACCAGAATTTAGCGCCTGAAGAATGTAGGTGCGAGCAGGCTCTATGCCACCCATTACCTCGATGACGATGTCGGCACCAAGAATCAAGCTCTCTGCATCGAGGGTCAATAGCTCGCGAGGCACACCGGCGTTGCGTGGTGAGTTGATGTCACGAACGGCGATTCCCACCAGCTCGAGCTCGGCACCAACGCGGGCAGCAAGTTCTGACTTGTTTTCGATAAGTAGCCGGGCGACCTGTGAGCCAACAGAACCAGCACCCAGCAGCGCAATGCGCAGAGGGCGGTATTCGTTCGAGTTAGTCATTAGTTTCTCGTCTCTGCTGATGCGTGCTCAGCCTGATAGCGAACATCTCTGGTAAACAAATCTGCCTCAGTTTCGGCCCGAATTACCAATCGAGCCTTTCCTTCGCGAACCGCAACCACTGCTGGTTTGGTCAAAAAGTTGTAGTTGCTAGAAAGCGAATAGCAGTAGGCGCCGGTAGCAGCAACGGCCAGAAGGTCATTTGGCTGAACGTCGGCTGGCAGGTAATCGTGGCGAACCACGATGTCGCCGCTTTCACAGTGCTTGCCCACCACGCGAGCCAGGGCAGCCTTCTCGGATGAGCTTCTCGAAGCTAGGGTGACGTGATATTCGGCCTCGTAAAGTGCAGGGCGGGCGTTGTCGCTCATACCCCCGTCAACCGAAACATACTTGCGAACGGCAGGCTCTGCACCATCGGTGACCTTGACGTCTTTGATGGTGCCAACCTTGTAAAGTGTGATTCCCGGGTTGCCTGCAATGAATCGGCCAGGTTCGAAGGCAAGGGCCGGAACCTTGATGCCGTGCTTGGCACACTGTTCTGCAACCACGGCCGTGATGGCATCAGCAAAGTAGCGAAGGTCTGGTGCCTTGTCGGCTGGCTTGTAGTTCACTCCGAAGCCACCGCCAAGGTTTAGCTCTGGAATCTCGCCGCCTTTGCTGAGTTCGGCGTGCAGAGCAATAAGGCGCTTGGTTGACTCGACAAAACCTTCAACTGCAAAGATCTGCGAACCAATGTGCTGATGAAAGCCCAAAAAGTTGAGGTGGCTGTGCGAACGAATCTTGGCAACTAGGTCGGCCACGTCGGCTAGCGCGATGCCAAATTTTTGGTCTTCGCGGGCGGTCGCTAAAAAGTCGTGGGTGTTGGCGTGCACTCCGGTGTTCACACGCAGGCGAACATTTTGGGTCACATCTTGTGCGGCTGCGGCCGAGGCCACGCGCTCGATCTCAAGTTCTGAGTCGATCACGATCGCGCCAACTCCTGCACTCACGGCACGAGCAATCTCGCGAAGGCTCTTGTTGTTTCCGTGCAGACCGATTCTGCTGGCATCGATGCCGCCGGCGAGCGCTGCGGCAAGTTCTCCACCGCTGGCAACATCGATGTTCAAGCCAAGTTCGTTGATCCAGCTAACGATTTCGGTCGACAGAAAAGCCTTGCTTGCGTAGTAGACCTTTGCCGAGCTGCCAATCTTTTCGGCGGCGCCGCCAAGGATGCTCTTGGCCGCGGTTGCACGGGCACGGAAGTCGTCTTCGTCGATGATGTAAAGCGGGGTGCCGAATTCTGCGGCGAGCGCGGTGGCCGAAACCGAAGCAATAGTCAGTTCGCCGGTTGCCTCACGCTTTGCGTGGCGTGGCCATACTCGCTCGTCGAGAGCATTGAGGCTGCCTGGGTGTTGCAACCAATCTGGCGCTAGTGGGTTAGTCATCGATTACATCTTCTCTGGGGTCGAAACGCCTAGCAGGCGAAGGCCGTTGCGCAGCACAATGCCGGCCGCGTTGTTGAGTGAAAGTCGGGTGCGATGAACCGCCTCAACCGCGCCGCCCGACAGCGGGGTAACGCGGCACTCGCTATACCAACGGTGGTATGAACCGGCCACCTCTTCGATATAGCGTGCAACTCGGTGCGGTTCACGAACTTCGGCTGCCGAGGCAACCACTCGCGGGAACTCGCTGAGCTTGGCAATCAATTCAGACTCGGCCGGGTGGCTAAGCAGGCTTGGGTCAAATTCGGTGGTGTCGACGCCGAGGCTTGCGGCGTTTACGGCAACCTGCTTGGTTCTGGCGTGGGCGTACTGAACATAGAAGACCGGGTTGTCGTTGGTCTTTTTGGCAAGCTGCTCAAGGTCAATGTCGAGCTGTGAGTTGATTGACGATCGGGCCAACGCATAACGAGCTGCATCGGTGCCAACGGCCTCGACCAGGTCTTCCATGGTGACCACTGTTCCCGCGCGCTTCGACATGCGAACCGGTTCGCCATCTCGCATTAGGTTGACCATCTGGCCGATCAGAATTTCGAGGTTTTTGCCAGGCTCGTCGCCGAAGGCCGCACAAAGTGCCATCATGCGCGGCACATAACCGTGGTGGTCGGCACCGAGCATGTAGATGCAGCGGTCAAAGCCACGATCGCGCTTGTCGAGATAGTAAGCCAGGTCACCCGCGATGTAGGCGTGCTCGCCATCGCTCTTGATGACCACTCGGTCGCGGTCGTCACCGAAGGTGGTAGAGCGAAGCCAAACCGCACCCTCTGATTCAAAGATGTGGCCTAGCTCGCGAAGGCGCTCGATTGCTCGTTCAACTGCCTTTGACTCGTAGAGAGAGTTCTCATGAAAGTAAACGTCGAAATCGACACCAAAGTCGTGCAGTGATTCGCGAATCTCTTGGAACATGAGCTCGACACCCGCGGCACGGAATGCCTCTTGGGCATCGGCCTCTGGCAGGTCAAGAATGTTGACCGCGGTTTCGGCAAGCACGCGCTGGGCGATGTCGACGATGTAGGCTCCGGCATAGCCATCTTCTGGAGCCTCTTGGCCTCTGGCGCTGGCGAGAAGCGAGCGAGCAAAGCGGTCAATCTGGGCACCGTGATCGTTGAAATAGTATTCGCGGGTTACGTTAGCGCCCTGTGCCTCAAAAACTCGAGCCAGCGAGTCACCGACGGCGGCCCAGCGGGTGCCACCCATGTGAATCGGGCCAGTTGGGTTCGCCGACACGAACTCGAGGTTTAGCTTTACTCCGGCAAGGTCGTTGCCGGTTCCATAGGCGTCGCCGGCCTCGATGATGCCCTTGGCCAACTCGCCGGCAGCGGCAGCGCTGACCGAAATGTTGATGAAGCCAGGGCCTGCGATGTCTACCTTAGAAACGCCATCCAGGTTTGAAAGCTCGGCGGCCAAAATTTCGGCAAAGGCACGAGGGTTCATGCCAAACTTGCCGGCAAATTGCATGGCAACGTTGGTTGCCCAGTCGCCGTGATCGCGGTTCTTCGGGCGCTCAACCACAACCTCGGCAGGCAATTCGCCCGCACCAAGCTTGCCGCTTGATTGCAAAGCAGCAAGGATGCGAACAATCGCGGCAGAGAGGTCTGCAGGAGTCAAAGTAGTGCCTAACCAGGAAAAATTGTTGATCTCACCAAAGTCGGCACGCCAGAGGGACGACTCGAAAAGAGATATCCCCTAAATCATACCGATTAGCGCTTGATTAGACCACGAATCGGGTCGGCGGTGACCGGCACGGGGTCACATAATTCGCCGACAAAGTCGCCATTTACCTCGTTGATGAAGGCAATCAGGTTCCAGCCGCCATCGCGGGCCTGAACCAAGCGCGAGGCATAGAGGTGAGTGTCTGGAAACAGCCTGGCTCGGTTGAAGTCGACATCGCTCAAGTCGGGAGCGACCGCAAAACTGTAGAGGCCGCCGCGCTCGCCGGCATCGAGGCGCTCTTTCGAAAGCCACATCGGCCCGCAGCAGAACAAGATAATTGGCACCCCGTCGACTACTTCAAACTGAAAGACCTCGGTCTCACCAAACCCTTGACCGGGCGCACCTAGCGGGGGTTGCACCTGCCAATTCACTAGGTCAACCGATTTCGCGACACCCATTACTGCTTCTACCTCGCGACTGGATGCATCTTTGGCCCCGGCTGTTGTCAACATTGTCCACTCGTTCTGGCCGGGCAAGCGGCAAACCCATGGATCACGGAATGGCTCATTGGTGAATCCTGCCGACAAGGTTTTGTACCAGCGCGAATCGGCTGCGGCCACGGGAGTTGGTTCTACCTTTGTCCAGGTCATCAAATCATCCGAGGTTGCCGCGCAAACCGTTTGACGCTCACCGGCATCTTCGCGACTCGTGCCGGTGTAGAACATTCGCCAACTGCCGCTGTCTTCTCTAACTACCGAACCGGTCCAGGTTGTCCAGCTGTCGGGTGCTGGCGCTTCGCTCGGCGCAAGAGCGTCTCGAACGACAGTCCAATTGGTCAAATCCTTCGAGATCGCGTGGCCCACCGAGGTGTTTCGGTGTCGTCGATTTGGGTCACCCAGTGCCCGGCTAGCCTGCAAATAGAACGCGTGGTGCTGCTCGCCGTCGAAGGCAAACCAAGAATCCCAGACCCACTGGCCAGCTAGCTTCAAACCCACGGCGTTCATCCTTCTCTCGGTCGCTATAAGGCAAAAGACTAATGCCTCGCTGTTAGGCTTAAGCCAACCTAAGCCCCTATAGCTCAGGGGATCAGAGCATTGCCCTCCGAAGGCATGTGCGCAGGTTCGAATCCTGCTAGGGGCACATGTTTGGAATGGATTGGCTAAAGCCAGAAACACTGATCGCCTCTTTTGGCGCGTTCGCGATGATTGGCGTTTGCCTGATCGTGTTCATCGAAACCGGCCTTTTGGTCGGCTTCTTTTTGCCGGGTGATTCGCTGCTGTTCGTCACCGGCTTGATGATTGCCGCCGGGGCAATTCAATTTCCAATTGGCGACACCTCGTTCGCGGTGCCTATTTGGCTGGCCTGCATCATGATTTCACTCGCCGCTTGGCTGGGCGATCAAACCGGTTATTGGATCGGCCGCAAGAGTGGTCCGGCAATCTTTAACAAGCCCGAGTCGAAGCTGTTTAGCCACGACAATGTGGCCCGCACAAACTCATTCTTCGAACGCTACGGCGCTCGCGCGATCATTTTGGCCCACTTTGTGCCCGTGATGCGAACCTTCGTTCCGGTCGCGGCAGGAATCGGTGAAATGCCCTATCGCAAGTTTTTGCGCTACAACTTCATCGGCGTGATTGGTTGGGGCACGGGAGTTACCTTGATGGGCTTCTTCCTCGGCAAGATTCCATTCGTTGCCGAGCACGTCGAATACTTCACCATCGGTTTTGTAATCATTTCGACGATTCCGATCATCATCGAGGTGGTTCGCGCGCGCCGCGAGCACAAGACCGAACAGATCATTAGCTAGCTAAAGGCCAAGTCTTCTAGTTGGCGTTTAGATAGCCAGCCAACTGCGCTAGCGCCAGACTGCGGTGACTCATCGAGTTTTTAACCTCGGGCTCGAGCACAGCGGCGGTGACTTCAAAACCCTCAGGGATGAAAATGGGGTCATAACCAAAGCCGTGCTCGCCCTGCTCTTCAAAAGCCACGCTGCCAGGCCATATGCCCGTAAAACTGATTTCGCCCTCGGGGCCAACCAGTGCAATCGTGCACACGAACGAAGCGGCACGGTTTTGTGCGGGAACATCGGCAAGTTGAGCAAGCAGCAGCCGGCGGTTTTGCACGTTGTCGCGGCCACCCGCCCAGCGAGCACTAAAAATGCCGGGTGCTCCCCCAAGAATTTCGACCGCAATACCCGAGTCATCAGCCATAGAAGGCAGACCGGTGTGAGTGTAGGCAGCTCGAGCCTTGATCAGGGCGTTTTCTAGAAAACTCGAGCCATCTTCAATCGGCTCAGGACCGTCATAACCGAGCAGTTCGAGGCCATCGACCTGCCCACCGAGAATGGCGTTTAGCTCTTCAACCTTGTGAGCGTTGTGGGTTGCAACAACCAGTTTCATTAGAGAACCGCATCCAAGGCGGTCTGCTGAATCTTGGCTAGTTCGCCCGTGCCCTTGAGCGCGATGTCTAGCAAGGCATTTAGCTCTTCGCGGTCGAATGGCACGCCCTCGGCGGTGCCCTGAACCTCAACAAACTTGCCGTCGCCGGTGACCACAACGTTCATGTCGGTGTGGGCGCGCACATCTTCGACGTATGCCAGGTCAAGCATTGGCTCGCCATCGATGATGCCAACCGAGATGGCTGCCACGCTGCCGGTCAGCGGCTTGGCTTTCGCGGGCATCAACTTGTGCTCTTTGGCCCAGGTGATGGCATCAACCAAAGCAACGTAGGCACCGGTGATTGCCGCCGTGCGGGTTCCGCCATCAGCTTGAAGAACGTCACAGTCAATCACGATGGTGTTTTCGCCAAGCTCTCGCACGTCAACAATGGCGCGCAGGCTGCGGCCGATTAGACGAGAGATTTCATGGGTGCGACCGCCGATTTTGCCCTTTACGGCTTCGCGATCGTTGCGGGTGTGAGTTGCGCGAGGCAGCATGGCATACTCGGCGGTTACCCAACCCTCGCCCTTGCCAACCTTCCAACGAGGCACACCGCTGGTGAACGAAGCTGTGCAGAGAACCTTGGTGCCACCGAAAGTGATCAACGCAGACCCCTCGGCGTGGTCGCTCCAGCCTCGCTCGATGGTTACCTTGCGAAGTTGGTCTGGGGTACGGCCATCGGCACGAACGGTCATGATGCTCCTATTTTTGTGATTGCTAAGCCAAGCGCTCGACCTTGGCCACCTCTGGGCCTAAGAATCGGCGGGCAAGTTTTTCGAACGCGGCTTCATCGCCGGTTGACTGAAAGCGAAGGCTTGGTTTAGTCGAAGCGGTGCGCAACAAATCGTGGGCAACCAGGGTGCGATAAACATCTTTCGCGGTCTCTTCGGCGCTCGAAACCAGGGTCACATCTTCGCCCATCACGTATGCAATGGCGCCGGTGAGCAGCGGATAGTGGGTGCACCCAAGAACCAGCGTGTCTACCCCGGCATCACGAATTGGGCCTAGATAGGTTTCGGCTGCGGCTAAAAGTTCTGGCCCCGAGGTAACCCCGCGTTCAACAAAATCGACGAATGCCGGGCAGGCTGCGCTTGAAATCTCTAGGTCTACCGCGGCCGCAAAGGCGTCGTCATATGCCTTGGAGGTAATGGTTGCATTGGTGCCGATCACACCAACCTTGCGGTTTCGGGTGGCTGCAACTGCTCGACGCACAGCTGGCTGAATGACCTCGACAACGGGAATGCCACGGCCCTCGGTATAGCGCTCGCGTGCATCACGAAGAACGGCCGCCGAAGCCGAATTACAGGCGATGACCAATAGTTTGACACCCTCATCAACCAGGCGATCCATAACAGCAAGGGCTAGCTCGCGAACCTCTGGGATGCTCTTTGGGCCGTATGGGGTGTTGGCAGTATCGCCCACGTAAATAATCGACTCGTTGGGAAGTTGGTCGATAATCGCTCGGGCAACGGTTAGACCGCCGACTCCCGAGTCGAAGATTCCAATTGGAGCGTCATTCACGAACGCAAGTCTACCTTCGGAGGTTTATTTTGAAGGCTCTGAACTCTTCGGGTCTTCGGGGCGAAGTCCGTCGTAAATGTCTTTGCAGGTAGGGCAAATCGGAAACTTTTCTGGGTCACGACCCGGCACCCAAATCTTGCCGCAAAGGGCAACCACCGGGGTTCCGAGAACGGCAGATTCGACGATCTTCTCTTTGCGAACGTAGTGGCTGTTGCGCTCGTGGTCGCCCGGTTCAACGTTTTGAACCTGTTCTTCGAGAAGGGTTGAGCCAGCGGTTTGCCCGCCTACGCCATCGCGACCGAAGTCATCCATGAATCTGCCTCTCTTAGACCTGTCAGCCTATTTTAGGTCGGCCGAGTTGCCCAGGGTCACCTGGATGCTCTGAACCTTGCCGTCGCGAAGGAACTCGACGGTAGCCTTGGCACCAGCTGGCTCTTGGCGCACAGCCGCGGTCAACTCGCTGGCGCTGGTGACAACCACGCCATTGAACTTGGTCACTACGTCGCCGACCTTGAGACCACCCTTTTCGGCTGCGCCACCAGGGGTGAGCTCTTTGACCTCGGCGCCGACCGAGAAGCTGGCTGAGTTGTCAGAGTTGGCGGCATCGGCAACCGCCGCACCTAGCAAACCGTGGCTCGCAGTGCCCGTTTTGATGATCTCGGCGGCCACACGCTTGGCAACGTTGGCCGGAATCGCGAAGCCCACTCCGATGCTGCCCGAAGCACCTGCGGAACCAGCCGAAGCAATTGCCACGTTGATACCGATCAGCTGACCGCTCTGGTTCACCAGTGCACCGCCCGAGTTGCCAGGGTTGATGGCTGCGTCGGTCTGAATAACGCGAAGGTTAATTGCGTTACCCGAGCCGCTAAAGAACTGAAGGCCACCAACACCGTTGTCAGAATTTTCTGGGGCCGCCGATGATGCAACCTGGATTGTGCGGTTCAGAGCCGACACAATGCCCTGAGTGACCGTGTTTGACAGGCCAAGCGGTGCGCCAAGAGCGACCACTTCATCGCCGACATTGAGCTTGTTGGAGTCGGCGAATGCAATCGGAATCATTGCAACCGGGCTATTAACTTTGATCACGGCCAGGTCGTTGGTTGCATCGATGCCGACGACCGATGCCGAATATATGTGACCGTCAAAGGTCTTGACCTCAATCTTCACAGAGGCCTCGGAGCCATCCAAGGTGACAACGTGCGCGTTGGTGAGCGCATAACCATCTGCGCTTAGGACCACACCCGAACCGTTGCCGGCACCGGATGAACCAGAGACATTGATGGTGACAACCGATGGCGAGGCCGTTGCCGCGGCAGCGGTGACCCACGTGACGTTCGCGGTGTTGTTGACCACAACCGGAGCTGGCTTAGAAATGTAGGTGTAAAGGCCAATTGCAACGCCTGCGCCAGCCGCAGCACCGACCAATGCGCCAGCCGAAATGGCCGCACCGATGGTCAAGAAGGTGGTTTTCTTTGCTAGTCGCTGCTTGAGCGAAAGCTTTGGCTTGGCCGGGTAAACGGCGGCCGGAACGTCGAATAGAAATTGGCGGTTGTAGTCGCTCAAGGTTGGCCTTTCAATTGCTTTTCTTGACTCAAGAGTTGCATGCAAGCCTGATTAGTTTATGAAAGGAATCTGAGAGAAATCTGAATATCGCTATCCGCTTAGACAGCCGATTGCACCCGGATTACCGAGGCAATTTCGGGCTACCAAAAAGACAACTTTTTTAGTTGGGTTGACGGGTGCCGGAATTGGCAGAGCCACTGTGGCTGATGCCGAAACCAAAACCTGAACCTGCGCTGACATTCCGATCGAGCCCTGTGTGACCCAACCACCGCCGGCGACAAAGCGATAGGCAACCGAGTAGCGAACCGAGGCGGTTGCAGTTTTGCTGCCCGAGCTCGCGAATGAGTAACTCACGTTTGTGCCACTGGCCTCACCACCTTCGCCAAACGACCAACTCACCGAGGACTGCGTAAAACTTACCTCCGCCGAACGACCAAGGATGGTTCCGGTTCGGAAGTGGGTGAATGGATCGGCTGAAAAGATGGCCGTTTGCCCAACCCTGAGACTCGAATCAGACACATTCGCCGACATTGCAGCCGGCGTGAATGAAATCGAACCGGTATCGACGGTTGTGAGACCCGGAGTTGTGACCACGCTGACGATCGTTGTAAAAGTTGGATTCGGTGCCGTTGGCACGGGTGTCGGTTTTCTTGGCGTTGGTGTCGGGATTGGCTTAGGCGCCGGCTTGACTGCGATTGGCAGCAGCACCCTGGGTGGAGGCGGAACATAGCGGTCGACCATGATGATTTTCAGGACCACGGGTGGTTTGATTTGCGCCACCGGTTGACCCTTGACGATTGGTTTGGGGTCAACGGGAGCAGGCTTTGGTGTTGGTTTTGGCGACAGAGGCTTGGGAGAGGGTTTGGGCACCACGGGTTTGATTGACGCAACCGGGTCAGGCGCAATCGTGGTGACCACAACCGCACTGCGAGCCGGTTGAACTTCAACCGCCTTGCCGCAGAGAGTGACCACATTGCCACTGATCTCGAACCCCGATGAGAACGAGCCCTCGCCCGAGGTTTGGCAGGCAGCGAAGCTTGGCACCGGCGCAAAGGAGATTAGGCAGGTGACCAAAGCCAGCCCGAGGAGACCATTCATCCACCTTGAAAACATGGCTCGAGATTAGGACCAAGCCGGGATCTGCGCCGAGGTTATGCACATGCCCGCTTAAAGCAAAAGTTCGACCTCTTTCGAGATCGAACCTTTGTTTCTAGTTGCGGGGGCAGGATTTGAACCTACGACCTCCGGGTTATGAGCCCGGCGAGCTACCGAACTGCTCCACCCCGCGGCGAAGTTCCAAGTGTAGCACGCCTTTGGGGTGGTCGCTAATCTGCCTACTTAAGTGCAGCCAGAGCGGATGCAATTGCAGCGGTCAAAGCCTTTTCAGCCTTGCCATAAGCGGTCCAGTCTCCGGCCGCAAGGGCCTTCTCTTTATCGCTGATGGCAGTTCGAGCCTGCTGCAACGCTTTGGTCAAAGCTGCGTTATCGCCACCGGTTGGGTTACTCGGCGTTCCCGGCTCGGTAGGTGTCACTACAGTTCCGCCACCGTCGCCGGCCGCAGCGCCGGAGTCGCCACCAAACAAGACATCGAGTGCCTGGCTGAGGGTGTCTTCAAAGGCAATCTTGTCGCCGAAGGCAACCAGCACTTTCTTGAGCAGAGGGAAGCTGGTTTCGCCGGTCGACTGAATGTAAACCGGTTGCACGTATAGCAAGCCGCCGCCTACCGGAAGAGTGAGCAGGTTGCCGTTCAGCACCTTGGTCGAGCCCTGTCTAAGAATGTTTAGCAGTCGCGAAACCTCTGAGTCGGCGTTGAAAGATGCCTGCACCTGGCCAGGGCCTGGAACAATCGTGCTTGACGGCAGGCTGAGCAATCTGAGCTTGCCATACTCCCCCGAGACCTTGCCCGCGGTTGAACCGGCATCCGAGTCGGCAACAAAGTAACCCTTCAACACGTTTCGAGTCGATTCACCAGTCGAGCGAGGAATGAAGCTCGAGTAGATCGAGAATGCTGGGCGGCTGGTGCCCGGAACCTGCATGGTCAAGAAGTATGGTGGCTGTTCGGTGCCGGTTGCACCGGAAACCTGACCCACCGGGTCGTTCGGGGTCATCCAAGCGTCTTCTTGTGAATAGAACGCGCCGGCCTCGGTGACGTGATACTGCCCCAGAATGGCACGCTGCATCTTGAACAAATCGGCTGGGTAACGAACATGGCTCAGCAGGTCGCCAGACATCTCAGAAACCGGGCGAATGCTGTTTGGGTAAACCTTTGACCAGGTCTTGAGGATCGGGTCTTTGTCATCCCAGGCATACAGGGTCACTTTGCCACTGTAGGCATCGACCGTGGCCTTGACCGAGTTTCGGATGTAGTTGATCGAGCCACGCACCAAGGGATCGGTGGTGTTGCTGTCGGCGACCGAAACACTGAGGTTTTCGGCACGAGAGTATGGGTAGTTTGCCGAGGTGGTGTAGCCGTCGACGATCCAAACCACCCGGCCATCGACCACAGCTGGATAACTGTCGCTGTCGAGGGTTAGATAAGGCGCAACAGCCGCAACGCGCTCGCGAGGGGTGCGGTTGTAGAGAATCTGCGATTCGTTGGTGATTGCGTCAGACAGCAAAATCTGCTCGCTCTGGAACTTCAGGGCGTAGGCCAAACGAGCAAAGATGTTGTCTAGTTTTGGACCACCGTTGCCCTTGAAGGTTGTGTAGGTCTGGTCGGCTTCGCCATCTCCAGCCGGGTAGTCCATCTCGCGAGGTTCGGCGCCAGCAGGGGCACCCACGATTGAGTAGGTTGGTGACTTTTCGCCAAAGTAAACCCGAGGTTCATACTTGCCAAGCAAACCGTTGGTTGGGATGCCCTTTTGCAAAAAGACCGGTTGACCCTCGGTCGAACCCTGGTTTCCGTAGGCAGCTACGACGCCATAACCGTGCGTGTAGACAATGGTGCTGTTGTACCAAGACTGTGAATCACCAAGGCCCGACTGGTCGAGCTCGCGAACCGCAATGACGGTGTCTTGAATCTTGCCGTCAATCTCATAGCGGTCAACATCGAGGTGCGACTCGAAGTTGTAGTACTGCTTGTACTGCTCAAGCTGCTTGAAAGATGCACTCACCAGAGCCGGGTCAATAATGCGAATGTTCGCGGTGGTTTCGGCGTCGCTGCGCAGGGCGCCAGGCGCGGCATCGGTGGTTGCCTTGTAATCGACCACTTCGACCTTGTCTAAGCCATAGGCCTTGCGGGTGGCCTCGATGTTTCTGTTGATGTATTCGGCCTCGAGGGTGCGCTCGTTTGGACCCACCTGAAAATTCTGAACTACCCACGGGTAGACGCCGCCAAGAACTATCGAGCTGATCACCATCAGGGCGGTGCCCATGATTGCCAAACGCCACTTGCCGATCACAGCAGAAACCAAAAACAGAGCCGCAACGACGACTGAAATCATGGCCAAAATCTGAAAACCGGGGATGGTCGCGTTGACGTCGGCGTAGGTTGCACCGGTGTATAGACCAGACGAGCTAGTCATGGTGCGGTACTGGTCAAGCCAAAGGCTTGCGCCCTGAATGGCAAGGTAAAGCGCGGCGGTCACGGCCAGCTGCACTCTGGCCGCTTTGGTCAACTTTGAGTCGCGACCCGAAACTCTAATGCCACCGAAGATTAGGTGAACGGCAGCGGCCAACAGGCCAGATAGCAATACCGCGGCCGAGAGTAGGCCGACGAGCCCACCCAGGAACGGAAGATCAAACAGATAGAACGAGATGTCGAGACCGAACTGCGCGTCGACTTCGCCGGTGTAGGTGCGGTTCAACCAAGCCAGCACCATCTCCCACTGACTGCTCGCCGCGAAGCCGGCAAATACGCCAAGTAGGGTTGGCACACCGATCAAAATCAGCTTGCGAAGCTGGTCGAGAATGGCACGATAGGCGCCAAATGGGTCGCGACCGTCAGGAAACTTTAGATAGATTGGGCGATTTTTGAAGGCCAAGTAAACCCCGAGGCCGGTGATTGCACCGAAGGCCAACGCAGCAACCGCGAACAAAGCGGCCTGCGCATAAATGCGGGTGGTGAAAACCTCTTCAAAACCGAGCTGCCCAAACCAGAGTAGGTCGGTGTAGACGCCCGAGGCACTGAGCAGCAAAACCGCAAGCACGACGATTATCGACAGCGCAATGCGGGCTGGGGTCTGGCGCTTTGGTGCACGCAGGTTTGTTGCAGTGGTCACGAATGTGCTCCTTGAAGATGCTTAGTTACTTGGTCTTGCAGGTCGGTAGTTTGCTCAAATCAGCACCGGCGCTTACTTTGCTGAGCACGTTTAAGGCATCGGTGAGTTTCGCCACAGAGAAAACCTTTAAGTCACCCGGGATGTTCCCGACAACCTCATCGCAGTTTTCTGCAGGGGCCAGAAAATACTTGGCGCCTTGGTCATATGCGCCATAAAGTTTTTGACGAATACCGCCAATCGGGCCAACCACACCCGATGCCGTGATGGTTCCGGTGCCGGCAACATATTTGCCGCCGTTTAGATAACCCGGGGTCAATTTGTCGATAATGCCAAGGGCAAACATCATGCCGCCGCTTGGGCCACCAACATCGCTTAGCTGCAGATTGACCTTGATCGGAAAGTCATATTTATAACCAACCAGGATGCCAAGGCGATAGGCGCCGGTTGCGTCTTTGACCGGCGAAATTTCTTGGGTCAGTACCTTTGAACCACGCTTTATCTCGACCTTTAGGGGCAGCTTGCCGTCATAGGTGTCGACTATAGCCCTGAGCTTTTCGATCTCGGACACCGCTACGCCATTTACTGACACGATGAAGTCGGCGGCGACCAACTTATTGCTCGAGGCGCCGCCCTTGGTGACTTCGCTGATGTAGATGTGGCTCGGAATCTGGTAGCCCTGAGTGGTTAGGGCCGCCGCGATGGCATCTTGCTGAGACTCCTCCATCATGGCGCTCGACTCGGCCTCGTATTGCTCTTGAGTCTGCTCTGGCGGAAACGCCTCATCGAGGGGAATGATGATTTTTGCCGGGTCAAGGTAAGCCGCGCCAAGCTCGAACCAGTTCGGGGTTTCTTCGCGGTTGCCGACCAGGCTCACGGTGAGCAGGTCTAAATTGCCCGCAGTCTCATAGCTCGTGGCGCCTTCGATCGAGATGACCTGCTTGCCGTCTGACTCGCCGAGCACATTGAAGGTCGGGCCGGGTTGTTCAATCACGTATGGGGTAGGAAGGTAGACCCCAACCAGTAAGCCTGCAGAGAACAGGGCCATCAGGCTCCAACCAAAAAAACGTCGATTGCGCC